>DITF01000259.1 GCA_002422125.1 bacterium UBP17_UBA6191 | reverse complement strand
AATGCCGATCTGGTGGATTTTGATGCCGGCTGGAGTGTAGTAGTAGGCCGTTGTGAGGGCAAGGGCTGCACCGTTGGGGAGGGGCATAACGGTTTGAACCGAACCCTTACCGTAAGACTTGGTCCCAATCAGCACTCCCCGTTTGTTGTCTTTAATGGCTCCAGCCACAATCTCTGAAGCTGAGGCAGACCCACCATCAATAAGCACCACCAATGGCCATTCCCTAATCTTTTGCGATTGAGAATTAAACACAGTGTCTTCTGTATCCCGTCCACGAATGGACACAATGGTTTTCCCATTGCCCAAAAGATCCTGGGCAACTTCTACAGCCGCGGACAATAATCCGCCGGGATTTCCCCTAAGGTCTAAAATTAGTCCCATGAGGCTTGAATCGGCCTCCATTTTATCAATCTCCAGATCAAGATCGGCCCCAGTGGAAGCACTAAATGAAGCAATTCTGGCATAACCGATCCCGGTGCTGAGTTTTCCGGCTTTGACGGATGGCACTTTTATAAAGTCCCGAGTGATTTGCATTGGAGGCAAAATTTCTTTGTCGCGACGGATGCTTAAGGTAACTGAGGTTCCAGGTTTACCCCTAAGAATTTTTACAGCGGCTTCCACAGACATTCCCTCGGTGGAAGTCTCATTGATTTTGATTAACTGGTCCTGAGAGCGAATTCCTGCTCTAAAGGCTGGGGTACTTTCCATAGGTGAGATTACTGTGAGAACTTCATCGCGAATGCCCAATAAAATTCCTAATCCACCGAATTCACCTTGGGTTTCTTCCTGCATGGAGGAATGAACCTGAGCTGGCATATAACGAGAGAATGGGTCATCCAGTTTTTTTAGGATACCCTCAATACTGCCTTCAATCAGTTTTTCCTGATCGCTCACGGTTTCTTTGTCCACAAATTTAGCCTGAACCAGTCTCAGAATATCGCTTATGTGTTTTAACTCGCTAAAGTACTGTAATTCGACTTTAGCAGCCCAAGACCATTCAGACTTCAAAGCCACGGGAACTACGGAAAATAAAAGCACAATTCCACCCAATAGGTAACCAAGTCTGGCCATGGAGTTAAGAATCCGTTTCATGGGTGCGCTCCTTTATTTTTTTGGCTGTAACCAGTCAATGGGATTTTTGGGTTCTCCGTTGACTCGAACCTGAAAATGTAGCTTGGCGGCAGAATTGTTGCCGAAGTTTTGGGTGCTGGAAACTGTGGCTATCCTGTCTCCGCGTTTGATTGTCTGATTAAGGGTCACAAGAATATTGTCCAAATTACCATACAGGGTGATAAATTTTCCATCGTAATCCCCATGGGCAATCATAATCACCTTGCCATAACTGGAATTGCTACCGGCTGGGGCTCCACGGTAAAAAATCACTCCATCTTCGGCTGCCATTACAGGTTGGTCCTGGGTTTCCATGTCAATTCCAGGCGAAAATACAGTTGCACCTCTCTGACCGACATTTCCAAAAGGTTTGGTTATAGTAAAAGATTGGGCCAAAGGCCATAAAAGAGAATTTCTGGAGATTTTTTTTCCAGGAGGGGTGCTGAGGTTTTCAGGACTGCGTTTTACATCGGAGCGAATCTGATTCTGAGCCGAGATCAGATGGGAAATTTTTTCTTCCAGATACTTGGAAGACTTGGCAAACTCGGCTTCCTGCTTTTCCAGAATATCCTGTTCTGTGGCAATTTTTTGCAAAGTTTGTGTATCTTCGCGGATTCGCAACAGCAGGGCTTCTCTTTGAGTGAGCAGTTTTTTGCTTAACAAATCAGCTTCCTGTGTACTTGATTTGAGCTTCTTTTGTTCTTCTAAAAGGGCTCTGTATTCACTGCGCAAAAGATCAAAATGCCCCGAATCCGCTTCTAAAATCAGTTTGTAGTAATGCAGTCTTCGGTCAAAATCGGCCAGATTCTGGGCATTTAGCAGGATTTTAAACCAGGGTTGGTTCCGGTTCATAAATACATGGCGCAGTCGGGTGTAAAATGAATTCTCAAAGGTTTGTAGACGGGCGTGGATAGCTTTAATTTTCTGATTGCTGTTCTGAATATCTTCAGTACTGCTGGCTAACTCCTTTTCGGTGACATCCACAGATTTTCTAAGCCTATCAAGTTCCTGCCGATCTCTTCTGACCCTTTCCGTCACTTCTTTATGTTGAATTTTTAATTCTTGAAGTCGCCGGATACCTTCGTTAATTCTATTTGTGAGTCTATCGAGCTCCTTTTGCTCCAGGGCAATTTTGGCACCGATTTCTTGTAAAGCGTTGGCCTGTAGACCAGATGTACCCAAAATGATCAGTACTATGAACAATTTCATCACACTAAAAATTTCCGCAGGGATAAAAGGCTTCCCAGTAAACCAAGGGCAATACCCAGAAAAAATAGTTTCAGGTACAATTGAATCAGATCGGCCTGGGAGCTCAGAAGTTTAAGTTCGGGGAAAAACATCAGTAGTCTGTCTTGTAAAAGACCATAACCAAAGGCTAAAAATAGCGTAGCGATCAGGGCTCCGGCAATTCCCTGCAGCACTCCCTCCATTAAAAAAGGGCTGCGAATAAACCAGTTGGTTGCCCCGACCAGCCGCATAATTTCAATTTCATGACGACGGGCAAAGACGGTAAGGCGAATGGTGTTGGAAATAATAAAAAGGCTGGCAAGACCCAGAAACACGACTATGAAGGTTCCCGACACCTTGGCCAAGTGAATCAGATTCAGAATCTGCTCCACCCAGTCCTTGCCTGAAGAAGAAGATTCAATCATGGGATTGGCGGCATATTTTTCGCGAAAAGCTCTGATTTCCTCGGTAGGATGCAGGGTAACTGTTATGGTATTAGGCAGCGGATTTCGACTAAGGTTATCTAAAAGTACGGAATCTTCGCCTAAGTCCTTTCTTAACAAATCTAGGGCATCGGCTTTACTGATAATTTCGAAGTCACGAACAACGGGCTCCTGTTTTAACCCCTGAATAAATTCGGAAATCTCTCTTTCCGATGCCCCGTCTTTGAGGTAGAAATTGACTTTCAACTGTCCCTGAAGATTTTGTAAAAGGAGGTTCAGATTTCCGTGAAACAGCAGGAAGGCCCCCAGAATCATGAGGCTAGCCGCAACTGTGGAAATTGTGGCCATAGCCATGATTCCAGATCGCTTAAATCCATTTAAGGATTGGCGAAAATGATACACCAGAGTGTTAAATTTCATCATGGTGATAGGTTCCTCTTAATGAATCTTTTACAATTTTGCCATTGCGCAGATGAAGCACTCGCCTTTGCAGACGGTTGACTAAGGAGGCATCATGAGTTGCGACTAACACTGTGGTGCCGCGACTATTAATATCCAAAAGTACTTTCATGATTTCGTACCCAAGTTCTGGGTCAAGATTTCCGGTGGGTTCATCGGTTAAAAGAATGGCTGGGTCATTCACCAAAGCCCTGGCAATACAGACTCTTTGTTGTTCCCCGCCAGATAGCTCAGAGGGCAGGTGATGCTTTTTATGGCCTAGGCCCATCATATCCAGAGCCTGATTTGTGCGAATCTCAATTTCATGGGGAGGAGCTTCCACGACTCTTAAGGCAAAGGCTACATTTTCCCATGCCGATTTGTCCTGCAAGAGTTTAAAATCCTGAAAGACCACCCCAATGGATCTTCTTAGATAGGGGATTGCCCCGGCAGAAAGTCTTTCGATATTTCTGCCATCAATCAGAATAGAGCCAGAACTTGGAACCTCATCTCTAAAAATTAGACGCATCAGAGTAGTTTTTCCGGCTCCACTTGGACCTACCAGAAACACAAACTCACCCTTGTCTATGTGCAGATTGATTTGATCTAAAGCCTTATTCTGGTTACTGTAGACCTTGGAAACCTGAAACATTTGAATCATCAAACACTGCCACTTCTAATAAGATATAGATACATGAATAGGGAATTCGGCTATCTGGGTTGGTGAAAACCGAATCAGGTCTTTACCCATGAAGGATCCATAAAGGCTATATCCGCTTAAGACCTGACGGTTGACTGTGTTAAATCTGGTTTCGCAGCGGCGCTCCACCCGGTACTGACCAGTTTCTTGCCTTGATGTTCCCATCTGGGTGCCTAAAACGGTTCCAGCAATAGTGGCTGCCCTTTGTCCTCTGCCGCCCCCAACCTGTGAACCCGCAGCTCCCCCGGCCAGACCGCTAAGAATGGCATTCCCATCTTTGGCCCCAGAACCAAGCAAGGTACCAGCGACAATAGCGGCATCCTTACCACGGCCTTTTCCAACCTGAGTACCTAAGGCTCCACCAATCAGAGCACCAAGAATATTGTTGCGCCCATCTTGCATGATGGGTTCTTTGTGATCGTAACAGTATTCATAGGGAACCTGTTCACTGATTGTATTGTATACTGGCACACTGCGAGTTACTGGTATGGATACCTGAAACTGCTCACTTTGGGCCAAAACTACACTCTGAACTGTGGAAAGTAAAACCAGACTGATTCCTGCCAGTTTATACATACTAAGCCTCCTTAAAACCGAACAATTTTAACCTGTTTTCCTAGAAATTTGTAATAATATATTTCGATTCAAGAAAGTGCTTGATACGATTATGTACATCTTCCAGATGAATTCTCGATCCAGCATCCATTTTCTTGAAAGCATCTTCCTTCATAAAATGGTCGATGCGAAACAGAATCTTTTTCAGTACATAACGAGACATGGTCTTGGCCTCATATGGAACTGTTCTTCCTTTCCGGTTCGCTTCATTAGTTAAATCGAAAAATTCTTTCACAGCGTTTCGTTGCAGAGCACGGCGGCTCGTAGAAATAAATGGAACTTTCATGTTGTAACCCCCATTTTGAGCGGGATAAATCTCTGAAAACACCATTTCATGTATTTTTACAAACATTTCTTCGAGGGTTAGGGGGTTTTTGTCACGGTACAGATTTTCCTGATCAATTACTCTTGAAAGTACTCTTGGATGAAAAAGTCTGTCAAAGGCTGAAGTCTGGACCAGCAAAATCAGTCTTTGAATCTCTTTATCCACGGGCAGACCCCAAACCTGCATATTCCAGTGCATCCATCTCTGGGTTGGGATGGACTCTACTAGACTGGCGGGTATTTCAAGATATGTGTCGGAAAATCCATATTTTCCAATGGCATTGAGGGCATCTCTTTGTTTACCGAAGTCCACTGGGGTTAATGGCCTTTTATCGTCGGTGGTTCTGTGCATTCGGGAAAATTCTCTTCCGCCTATATAACGGGATATAAATTTCAGATTGCGAAGGTATTCACCCAAAAGCCCAAAAAAGCCTGGTTCAGCATCCTGAAAAGACTGTCCCGGTAGCACCAGACGGTCTACAATTTTGTCCCAGGAAGAACCGATGAACTCGATCTGGGAGGTAGCATAAGCCATGGGCTCATGACCCAGATCATAGATATTGGCATAGGTGTCAGAATCGGAATCATTGGTCCCGTAGGTATCTTCATCAGTGGCGTAAATCAGTTGGGGCTCAAGGGACTTGGA
>DITF01000120.1 GCA_002422125.1 bacterium UBP17_UBA6191 | reverse complement strand
GGACACGCCGCCATTAAAGAAGATGGATACCGTGTCACGATCAAAATTGGTAATAGCCAAATCCCGATGCGATAACCCCGCTCCATCAGTGGCCAAATTAAAATCAGCCGCAACCACTGCTGAAGGCACACCCACAGTATTAAACAAACGGCTCTCAGAATCCAGAATAAAACCGGTACTGTTGCCCGAGCTGTAGGTCACTGAAAATTGACGGTTTTTGGGGTCCAGGGTAATCAAATCAACCAATCCATCACTGTTTAAATCAGCGGTGGCGACGATACTTGGGTTGGAGGTCACAAAATACCCTGAAGTTGAGCGTAAAATCTCAATCGGAATGATTGGGGCAATCGCTACGGAGGAGCGCCTTAATGCCGGATCATATTTGATGGCAACAATACTGGAAGCAGGGACAGTTGCTCCTACCCCGTTTCGTTTGATTCCGCTATGGACATAGTCATTGGTACTGCCCTTGTTGCCAAAGTAGTAACGATCATTAAAGGCAACGCCTGTGGTTATGGTCTCTGCATCGCCTGATGTGTATATGTTGCTGGTAAAAGCTGCACCTGCGGCTAAAAAAGTGCCTTTAGAGCCCACATTGAAGTGAGTCCCAGGCTGAAACATGTTGTTGGGTGCAAAGCCTTTGTTCTGGTATTTGTAAATTGTAATGGAGTCGGACTCTTTATATCCTACCAAAAGGTCTACCCCCGAAGAGGTCGAGGCCCGGATTACATCAATGGATACTGGAGAATCCAGAGTATCCAAAACTTGTACATTGGCAGGATCATCAGAATGAAAGAGCTGACCCCCAGCCGAGCCAATTCCGATGCGGATACTAATCTGTTTTGTGGCCGGATGAATGGCGGCCATATCCATAATTCCGTCACCATTAAAGTCATATAGTACAAAATCACTAGCTGGTAGAGCTGTTCCAGCGGTTCCGGGATCTTTTCTTGGGGCGGCAATAGATGTGCCTATAGAGCTATAAGGGTTCACTGTATAGGTAATTTTTCCGGTCGAGCTATTGAGTGTTGTCGTTACATCGACTTTCACAAAACCACCGGCAGGGGTCACAAAAAATACAGAATCCTGCTTCATCTTACTGGCAGTACTTAAGCCTAACTGGAGGTACTGCAATAGCCCATTGTATTCGCTTTGAAAAGTTGGCACGGCAAATCCGGTTCGCCCATAAAGTTGACCACAATAGACCTTGGAAAAGGCGTTTTCAGTGATGGGATGTTCAGTGACTCCAGTACCACCACCAAAAGGCTCAAGAATGGAAACCTTTGCACTACCATTAGTATCAGGTTTAAATTTCATGGCAATTTGTTCCAGATTGTTAAGGGCAACCTCGTAATCCCCAAACTTTAAGGGCAGTCTTCTAAACTGCGATACTTCCAAGTCTGTTTTATCTGGTTTGACATAATAAAAGTAGGTGAGTTCCGTGGCAGGCCAAGCAGCCGCGATGTCATCTTCGGGACCCTTGGAGCCCGCTGTAGTTGTACAAACAAAACTACCTTCACTGTTAAGGTTGCCAATACAACTTTGAGCCATCTGTCGTCCCGTAAGGCGAGCCGCACAGACCTCATAAGGAGAATTGGTCGCAAATGTGGTTTGGTCCACTAAAAACTCTGGGGAAGCCAGATCCACCACAAGCTGGCCAACTGGAGGTGTCCTTAGTAAAAATTTGGGCACACTTGTAGTAGGTCCCGTGCCAATCAATCCAGTAGCAGTACTGGCTATGCTTCCCTGACTAGCCAGATAATCCATATTGTGCTTGGCCGCCGCTGCTTTGGCAACGGCAAAGTTGTAAGTGTTGTACCTCTCGCACATGGTCGTTTCCTGAGCTGTATCAAATAATCCGCCGGCGACAGTAGTTTCCGGATACTTGGTCCAGGACACAGTGGCAGGCGTTGCTCCCGTAATGGTATTAACAATCTCAGTGGTTGTAGAGCTTATGGGGGAACAATCCGTGCCAGCGGTCATATTATTATTGTTATTACTTAAAAAGGCATTGGAGATGTTGACTAAAGCCGCCTCGTAATCCGCCTTTGCAGTAACTTCTAACTGCCCAGATACCTGTGCAAGGGGAGCTTCTGAGGTAAAGTTGGTCTGGGCATTGTAGAAATTTTGAAAAGCAGCAGTATCAAGGGTGTCCTTCCAGGAATCAATTTTGTACATGGTGTTTTTTAAAGGATTTGTAATAATCATATCCTCGCTTTTCACCATGGTTCTCGAAGTGACCAGTTTTCTGGTTGGCACATTCTTGATAAGCATTTCAATTTCAGCAGATGCCAAAACCCGCCCAAAACCTACATGCTGCACCCCTTTTAAACATTCTTCTATCAAACACTGATTTCCAAAGGATGAGGAGTTCAACAGCCAGTAGTTCTGGGTATCAAAAAAGATGTTCCCGTTATTAGCCGGAACAGCTCCACCACTGACTTTACCGGGAAAAATATAAATTTCACCACGATTAGGATCAGGGATAATCAACTCATCAATAAAATCTGAGTTCACATCGTAAAAGCTGATAGTTCCGGCGTTTAGATTTTTGATGGCATCGGGCAGAGAATATTCTGTGAAGGCTGACAGTTGGTAGGTATCATTGGATGTTGCCGGGGTGATATTTACAGAACTGGTTTTGACCGTGGCCCACACGGCGGCAGTGGTACCTTCAAATGTATTGATGATAGTAGCTACAGAAGACACGGTATCCAAAAACTCCAGTTCCTTACTCTGATAATGGAAACGACCGGCTGATGTTTCTGCCACCAGAGCAGAAGCAGAGGCTTCAATGGCAGCATTGTGGGTCAGATTGTTGACTCTTGGTTGGTCAAACAAAAGCTCCTTGGAAGAAGAAAAGAAGTGTCCCGAATGGGTTCCGACATTGGAGTTGGACAACACGGCAGAAAAACCCAGGGATTCGTTACGATCCGAGGTTATGCTGCGTGAAGTGAACAAAAGGTCTCCATCATAAACGGCTGATTTGGACAATTTGCCTAAAGAAAAGTCATTCAGATAGGCTGAATATCGAGTATATGCGGGAGAATCCTCTGAATCCTTTCGATTTGGCATGATTTTATGAAATAGTTTGGCGGAATTCTGGTAGGAATAAGCTGAGCCAGAATAGGAGGATACCAGTAGTTCTCCCCCCGCATTAAAAGCTAGATCGATGGGCTTAAAGACATTGCCTTCTAAATCGACCCTAGCGTTTCCACTGCCACTAACCGTTGTTGAATACTCACTGTTTGCCCTTGAGGCCGGAGCAATGACTTTTCCTATGTCGGGAACGACTTTTCCTGGGTCGATCACAAACAACTCAATCGTATTGTTAAAGGTGTTGGCAATGTAAAAGCGATTTGAAAATGTGGGGTGCTGAATTGATTTGTAGGGTCGATTCAAGTGTGTACTATTAGAGAGGGTATACAGCGGAAAGTTGTTGTTTGGGCTGCCGACGGTTCTGTATAGATCGCTTAAATCCATTAACTTAATCTTGTGATTGTAGGTATCCGCCACGACCAACCAGGTAGTATTGTCATAACGGGCAATGGATAACCCACTTGGTCGATTAAGGCGACTTACGCCTTTGCTACCATTGACATCACCACTTTGCCCAGTGAGTCCCGCAATCACTTCGGAACGAAGAATATGGTCGGCGGCATAATTTATGCCATTAATGGGTCCAAGTCCAGTAGCTAGTTCATATAAATGAATTGTATGCCTCTCAAAGTCGCTGACAAAGATCCATTCCCTGAGATTATCAGCACTGAAGGTGATGGCCATTCCCGCAGGACTTGACAGTACATCTGTGGTGGTATACCCAGCAATTTGCGATGTTTCCCCATCCAGCACTGTAAACGGATAAGCTGGTGAAAAAGAGGAAAATCCAATGGCAACCGTGCCACTTTTTGCACCCTGAGGAATAATCATTCTGGCAGTACCAGTGGTAGATATTCCATAAAGGCTGGTTGTGGCTACAATATTTCCCTTGGAGTCCATGAATTTCGCTGATTGAGGATTGTTGGTTACAATTAGCCCACTCCCGGAAACCACAACTTCCCGTCCAATGAACTGGCGGTTAGGGGTTATATTGGAGATCGTTGGTGCGGCCTTTACCGTGAATTTATAGTCTCTGGAAACACTGCCTTTATCAAAGGTGTCATAGGGGATGAGGGGCAAATTTGCATAAATATCCGGGTTAATATCCTGATCCACACTGTCCCACCGGACCTTGATTTTGGATAACTGACCTCTTCTTGGGTTGACGCTGCTGTTGTCCAGTGTTCCTTTCATACAGATACTGTTATCAGGAAATGCCGCCCCAGAGACGGAAGGCTCACTTCCGTTGGTCAGATAAAAGCGGTTGCCAACGGCATATCGGACAAATCCCCCACTTATGGCGGTCAAAAAGCCAGGATACTCTTGGTTTATGGCAGGTTTTATAGATGTATCCAGACAGAAATATGTGACCTGACCGTCTGGGTCCCTAGCATAAAAAGTGCGTTCGTAGGTTTGACCAATGTAGCCTATTTCTGTGTCAGAACTATTTTCATCCGGGTACAGCACCGGTTGGTTATTAACATTGGTGACATTAAATGTGATGGTAAGAATATTGGAGTCTGAAATTCCATCGGTTCCAATAATACTGAAGGAGTTTGCATAGCCGTTGGCTGGGGCAAAGGCAGCAGAATTATCTGGTGTCCATGTCAGTACCAACCCGAGTTTAATGGGATTGGTGGTGATGGGCTCAGGAACCACAGAGATGGTAGCCGGAGCTTCAGACAGGGGGTTTGAAGTTCCGTTATCAGAGCGGTTTGGAGTATTAAAAAAGACCCCAAAGCGTTCGGAATCCTCAAGATCCTGTTCGGTTAAATAAGCCACAACCTGAGAGAATGCGATTCCTTCGGTGGCATCATAAGTACTGATGGGATCCCCATTTACAGCAGTCGCCAGACTCAATACGGGAGGATTATTCTGATTGGTTATAGTCAGAAAATAACGCATTGGTGGACCTTTGACCTCTACTCCATCAATTGTGGCCACCGGTCTTAGTTTAACCAGATGTATACCTAAATCTTTAATTTGCGGGGTCCAAATTACCGAACTGTTGGTGACAGCCATGCCTACAGGTAGCTTATAGTTGGGACTTTCTACGGATTCTATCCGTGCATTTTGCCCCACTGTGGCAACGGTTGGGGTAAAGGAGTATTCCGTCAGAATTTTTCCGACTAGGGGAGGGTTAGAAACAATCTGTGGTAATTGAGCATTAGCGGGGACATAATTGATGACTACTGTCCGGTTCTCTGATTTCTGACCAAAACTGTCTTGAGCGTAGACTTCAAAAGTTTGATTTGGGTCACTTGGTTTAGATGTAACCGTCAAAAGACCTGAACTTTGATTGAGAGTAACATTGCTGGGGTTACTGACAAAAAAGTAGTTGATAGGATTTCCCTCAGGGTCGCTAGCGTAAAGTTGGGCAGTATAAAGGGCGGTGTCTCGAGGCACAAAAATGGGGGGAACATCCTCAAGAATGGGAGGATTGTTAGTCTCCAATACATTTATCTGAAAGGAATGAGAATCACTGGTCCCAGCTAGATCAGTTGCTGTGACAGTAATCTGGTAGGTACCTGCCATTGTAAAATTGGGATGAAATGCCATTAAGCCATTTTGTAATATGGTTAAAGCAGGGGTTCCAGATGCACTCAGCAGGTTGGCTACGGATGGGCTGGAGCTAACATTGTATACATGGGAGTCACCAGCATCAGGGTCAGCCACTGAGTATTGTCTGGTGAATAGTTGGCCTTCAGAAATAGCCACTGCAAACAAATCCTTTGGAGATATTACTGGCGAGTCATTGACATTTAACACATTGATGACAAAGGTCTGGGATGACAGTGGTGAATTTGGGCTTGAGCTATCTCTAGCCACAACCGTCAATGTGTTTGGGCCAACATTGGCATTGGATGGGGTCCAATTTATACGGCCAAAACTGGTGATAAAGCCATTAGGCAGGGGGTTTCCGTTTAACTTTGAGCCTAAGCTAAACTGCTCCAGAAATGTGAAAGAATCACCTTCCTCATCTATGGCCAAAATACTGGCTTCAAAAAACTGCCCCTGGGTGGCTTGATGGGGAATAATCTGGCTGATGTTGTTGACTGAGCGAAGATTGGTGTCGATGCGGGGTGGATTGTTTACCCGCTGCACAGTGATTTGCAGAAGGGCCGTGGTAGTGGACATGATTTTGGAGGAGGCTGTTGATATGTCGCTGACTCCAAGCTCAATCTTATGAATTCCCACATGGCTTTTGTTGGGATTCCAGTTCAGAATCCCTGTGTTGGTATTGATGGTCATACCAGACACACCTTTAATCAGTCTATAAGTAAGAGGATCCCCGTCTTCGTCTTGAGCCATGGATGCAACATTTAATGTAAATGGACTGCTTTCATTGATTTGAAGTGCCGTTAGAGGATTACCAAAATTGATTTTTGGGGCGCGGTTTTTGTTTTCAATTTCAATCGTGAAGTTGAAATTTGTCAGTTTGTTGGGATCGCCAATTTCCCTGGCTTGAACACTGATATTTCTGGATGCTGGCTCTAAAAATCCAATATTTTGCCACAGTAGATCTCTTGTGGTAGTGAAATGATGATTCAGACAAGCATTGCAGTTAAGATTTACCGGATCAAGACAGGCATTATTGATTCCTGTGGTGGCAAGACATTGTGGAACCCCTGCCCCTATACTCATCCCCGATGGGGCCGGATTAGGGCTGTCAATTCTGAGAAGAAAGCCAGCGTTAGCGGCGGTTGATACTAAGAGGGGTGTATTGGATTCTTCATCGGCTACGCAGNNCACATTCAGGTTACAGTGGGTGGTTGTTTGTACCTGTCTAAAGCTTAAGCCTATATAGTTACCGCCTTCGGCGGCTGTAGTTCTTTGACTAACGGGAAAAGAAGGGGCAAAAACGGGAGCGTCGTTAAAGGGCTGGATACTGTAGGTATAGGTGGCGGTGGTACAGTCCTGAGGGTGACTGGCAGCCAAACGACTTGTCCCGCATATCGAAAATGTTACCGGTACAAGATTTCTTACCCCTACGGTTGTGCCTAGAATGTTGGCTTCCGAGATTTCGGGCAGAAATGTCAGATTTCCATCGGAACCTAGTTCAAGCTTGAGTCTGGGATTACCAGAAACATTATGAAGATACACAGGATTGACTGGATGAGGGTTGGTTAATGTGGAGGTCACAATACTAAAGGAGAGCGTGCTATTGGGGTCAAAATCAACTGCATCCAAAAACAGAGACTGAATCTGATCCTCATTGATATTTCTTAGGATCGTTGTCGTAGGCGGATTGGGGTTGCAGCTTGCATTTACAAGCCGAACACATGGTTTGGTTGGGTTATCCAAAACATCAGCTTCAAACTCAAAATTTGTACTGGCCCCCCGGTTATCTGTTGCGGCTATTCTAAATAGTACGGGAGACTTACCAGGAACGGGGGTGCCGTCAATTGCTTTGGTGACATTGGCGGCCCCAGGCACCCAAGTTAGTGTCAGAATAGCTGTTTTGGAAGTAGACTGGGTTGTGTTCAGCGAGACTCCGACTGGCCCCTGTGCTAAAGAAAAAACCTGGGGCTGGTCACCTTCCTCGTTAAAAAATTCTAAGGTAATCTGATTGGTCAAATCTTCTTTGAGAGTGATTCTGCGGTTTTGAATTGGCAAAGCCGAAATGGGCTCTACAGATTCCAGAATCTGACTCTGTTCCAATTGGTTGGATACCGGATCTGTGCCAGCCTTGGAGAACATCCGAACGATTGTGGGTGGATTATTGGAGGCGCGAACATTTAAGACATAGGAATAAGTGGAGGTTACTTTTCCGTCATTGGCTTCAAGACATATCTGGTAAGTTTGCACAGGGGTGGATCCTAAACTAATTTCCTGATCTTCAAAACCAGCCAGATTGGTTCCTCCGCTGATTCTTCTTTCTACGGCACTAAGCTGTAAAAATGCAGGCAAGGAACAGCCAGGACTACCGCCAAGGCTTAAAACTGGGATGTCGCCGTCCTCATCAGTGATAACAATATTGCGAATGTAGGGGACATTTTCAAACAGGGGGCTAGGGTCAATTGTGGCAAATACGGGAGGGTCATTGACTTCTTCCACCTGTACCTGAAAGTCATAAAAAACCGAGCTTCTGACAATGGCATTTTTAACGGAACTGACCCTTAATCGAATGTCATAGGTGCCAGATAGTGTAGGGGTCCAGGTAATTTGCACCGGACCGCGACCATTGCCATCCACAGAATTGTCCACTTCCTGAATGTTAAAATTACTTTGCACAGTCTGTCCGTTACGCCTGATATACTCGAGAAAATAGTGGGGAATATCAAATTTGTCCTCATCGGTAAAACGAATTTGGGCCGCATATAAAATATCCTCAACCGCAGTAGTTACCGGGGTGTAGGCTGAGTCATGAATGGCGGGAGCGTCCACATCGGTTAGAAAGACCCTCAAAGGATAAACAGTTGAGGATAGGGGGGTTGTGGTATCAAGGCTTGCGCTGCTGACTCGACCACTATCCTGCACAAAGACTTTAATATCATAAAAATCGACAACGGTATCATCATTGGTGGGCAACCACTGAATAAGACCAGCCGGAGAAATTGTCATGTTTCCTGGTACCGGGCCTTCAAACAGGTAGCTTAAATTAACTTCTTCTTCATCGGTTGCGGCAATCTGAAACGAGAACGGTAGTCCTTCTGTGGCCTGGGCTTCAATCTGGGTATTTAAAATCACCGGTCTGTCATTTACAGGAATCACCCTTACGACTACTCCCGTAGAAACACTGGTTGGACGGGAGGTATCCACAGAGTTTGCTGCAAAGGAGCGAACCCTGAAATTCCAGGTAATATTTCCGCCAAGCTTGGGAAATGTGTACAGATCACTGGGTGAAGACCATTGCATCTGAATGACAGAAGTTGTGTTGGTAACCACTAGATTGGAAGGGGTTGAGAATGCAAACAGAGTAGTGGTAGGGGATGCGGCTGAGGCAATTCTAAAGTTTGGGTATGGTGTCAGATTGGTTAAGACATACTCAAAATATTCATTGGCAAAGAGTGTGGCTGAAATCTGATTGATGGAGGTTATGCTTAGCCCCATAACGCTTTGCATAAATTGAACTTCTTCAGTTGTGAAAGCCTTGGGGGAAAACATGTCTGGGTCGGTTAAGGAAATTTCCAGTCCCAAAGGGATATCTTCCTGTATCTCTAAAACCCCACTTGTGTAAACACAGCCTTGGCTGAGGCACTTAATATCTACAATCGAAGGAGGGTCAGCGACATCCTGCACAAACCAACCTAGGGTATGGGTTGAAAATTGGCGTACATTGACTGAATTGACATCATTGTCGGATTTGTCCTCCACCAAAAGAGTAATTCGATTCAGGCCAATCTGAGAATTGGTGGGAGCTAACTGGAATGTGGCCGAAGCTGTATTTGCGGCGATATTTGTGGTACTTACCAGACTCACACCTACAGGGGCCGTACTAAGTACTGTACTTCCAAAGAGGCTGGCAAATCGAAACATGACAGGATCTACAGTGTTGTTTTCCGCATTAAATGAGGTCATGTGGAAGGACTGAACTTGGGACTGCCTGACAATTCTGCCAGTATCTGTACAGGGATTATTAAAACATACCAGGCTAAAAGATGAGCCAGTAGTTAGTGGAAGACTTTGAAGATGTGTGAAATAAGGAATGTCATCAATGGCGCGGATGTTGTAGGTCAGGGATGTTTGTGTGGTGAGGAATTGCGACTCAAAACTATCCCTGGCCGTAATTCTAAGTACCAGTGTGCGAGGATCAAAATCGGGGAGTGAACTTGGATTAACGGTTACATTCAGACCTGTTTGTCCGCTGACAGGAGATACTGGTAGAGTGGTCCATGAGATATTGTAGGGTAGGGCAGTAGTGTAAGTGGCCTGAATCCCCGAACCCACACTTAAAAAGCTCATGGTAACAAATGGGGAACTATTTAAGCTGTACTCAAAAACATAGGATAAGGCTTCGGATTGAGGAGAGCTGGCTAAATCAGGATCTATGATGCCAACACTTAAAGCGCTTGTACTGCCCTCCTGAACATTTTGCGCACTTTCAAAACTGTTGACAAAAAAGGGAGCATCGTTTGAGTCTTTGACGGAAAAACTCAGAACTCTAACTGTCGTTAATGGATCTGTTATCCCCTCTTCATCAGCACGAACCTCAATCTGATGGATGCCCACATTGTTTTCCCCAGGTACTGCACTGAGAACTACTCGATTACCGCCCACAAGCAAGGGCTCAACAAAATTTTGGGCATTCCCAAAGCGGTTGGTAATGGTAAATCGAATGGGGTGGTTTTCCTCATCTGAAATCAGATCCGTCAGTGTGGCTACCGTAGTGCCAGCGGTACTGTTTTGACCCACAAAGCCTGGAATGACGGAAGTGGTGAAATTGGGAGCGTCATTTACGGACTGTAGAAGAATTGGAACTTTGACCTCGGTGAGGGCGGACCCAACTGGGGGCACAGCCCGAAGTGTTAACTCATAAAGGGCCGTGGCGGGCAGAGATGGTGAGGTGCTGATGCTTTGCCAATCAACACTATTCCAGCCCACAGTCATTTCTGCTGGTGGCTGAAACCCATTGACATCTGGGGCTGGATTTTGGTCAGACGGAGTGTTGGAGATGGGAATAATGTCGGCGGTTTTGCCACTACCAGCCCCAATTAAAGGTACTCCTGCCACAATAGTTGTGAATTGTCCCGGCACCTGTGATGGACTTACAAGCTTAAATTCTGCCGTGATTCGTACTCTTTCACCGTCAGGGTCAATGGCCCTTACTATCTGGGAAAAGCTACTATTTTCCTGAACCACAAAAGGACTACTTACCGTAAATGGATTAGCGACTAAATCTCTACCTTGGGTTCCCCAAAAAATCTGAGGAGGATCATCTACAGCTCTGACATTAATGACGATCTGTTGCTGGCGGCAGGTTGTCGGGCTGGCTTGAAGACAGACCTCAATTCCTACCGTATGAGATTTATCATTGACCCCGTTTGTATGTTCGGTTCCCGGAGTCCAAACCAGTCGTCCAGTGGTGTTCAGGCTATTTGTACTTGAGGAAAAAACCTGAAAATTACCGACTGGGTTGGGTAACTGATTGGTAATACTTCGGAATATAAAGCCGGTTTTGAAGGCAGGATTTTTATCCAAAGTGTTGGTGGCTACCAAGGTTATATCAATACTTTGTCTTTCATCAACTGTGTAGATAGCTGGGTTTGGCAATCCAGTAAAAGTAGGCGCGTCAGGCCCGTCTTCAATCTCAAAACTTAAAACTCTTGTGCTTACAGCCCCGGATCCACGAGGCACAGCCCTAAGGGTTAAATTCACAGTTTTGGGAACAAATTGGACTACTCCATCAATAGTTTTTTGCACATACTCTACAGAATCGTTGGAAGGCGCACCTTGCATGCGAATACTTGAGCCCAAGGGGTTGCCATCATTTAAGCTTCGACTAACCCCGTTCAAAAGAAATGAGAGGGTAGTATCGGGATTGATGATCTGAATTTGATCAAAGAGCTGACCCGCTTCCTCTTCTCTAACAAACTGAAGGATGTCTACGGTTTGCCCCTGCACCAGTCTAATAGGTGTGCTGGCATTGGCCTGTATTACGCCGTTCACAGTTAGGCGATCAAAAATCGGGGGGTCGTCCACGGCCTGAACATTTAAAAGAATATCCACTGTTCTTGAAGGTTCGAGACAGGTCGTGCCAAAAAATAGGTCTGTGGGGCACAAGGCTCGGACAATCACCTGCATCCGATTCTGTCTGATTTGGTTGACTCCCTCAGGGATAGACTCGTTGGTATCTCTGGATTCTGGCCTCCACTCAAACAGAGCCACTGCCCTGCTTGGATCAGTTGCCGAACTGGTAACCTCCATCTTTGAAATCTTGGTGTTTAGTTGATCCTCATTGCGCGAAAAAACAAACCGACTAGCATCACGAAATGGGCTACCTATAGGATCCGTATCAAATGAATGGATGTAAAATCTTAGCAATTGATCTTCTGTGGCATTGACTGTAATGGTTACGGATTCCGATGCCTGAGCAGCCGTTATACTGGGGATGCTGGTTTGGCTATCGGATGGCACTGCCGAGAATCGCGGTGGGTCATTTTGATCAAGAACTTCGATGGGAACCCGGTAAAATCTCGAGATTGGGTTGGCTTCCAGGGTTGGGTCAGTGGTAACTAAAGTCACAACAACGGTCTTTAATGAATCCTCGTTTGTGGGAGTTCCACTAAGGACAACTTTTCGAAACCTGTCATCTCCTGTTGCGGTTTGTCGTTTTAACCAGGCATTGGTCAGGACATTTCCGCTGGAGTCGGATACAAACACGGAGTCAAATAAAGATACCTGAGGCAAGGGAGTCTCGTCATCCTCAGCAAATAAACTCAAAGTGTAGGACTCACCCTGTCTGGCATTCATTCTTTTGGGAAGAAGATTTAAATCGATAGGCTGACTTAAATCGCTGAGGTAAGGGCGGAACTCATCGATGCCGCTAAGGGCGGTGATTCCGTTTGAGGCATAAAAATCATTATTGGTTTTGGCACCGGAGGCGTTTAGACTCACAAGCACCGGGGCATCAGGAATTGTAATAACCTCTAATGTGCTAGTGACTAGGGGCAGGGTTACGATTCCATCGCCCATTCTCCAGTTGATACGAGTTGGGCTTAGTCCGTAGATACTGGGGGGAGTCCAATCAAACCAAGTAATGGTTCCCGCACTGCTTGCAGTCACGACAAAGGAACCTGTAGCCGACCGCAACAGGCGAAATTGTTTGGTTGCAATTTCAGTTCCTGGTTGAATTGTGGGATTTGAGCTCAGTAACGAGGCGGTGGACGGTAAATTAGGTTGCGTCGGGTCGACATAACTTATTGATGTGGGGGTGAAGCGGGCCCGGTCTTCCAAGTCTTCATCATAGGCACATAACACAATAGTAGCAGGTTCTCTTTCTGGAAATGACAACTGACCAATACCGCCTGACTGACAATTGGCCAGACCGGTCTGATTCACAAGGGCACTGCTAGTACAGACCAGTTGAGGATTCAGGCTAAAATGATTAGAGTTATTTTTGGGTATGGAACAAATACTGACCCATTCAGGGTTCACATTTTCTGTACGAACGGACAATCCTATGGTTCTTGTGCTTTGGTTTTGGTCGGCGTCCCTGACGGTAATGCGGATTTGCGGAGGATTTTTGAAATTTTGAGGCACGGTACCAGAAAAATGCATCCTAAGAATTTTAGTGGTAGGGTCCTGAAGCATGTTGGATGTAACAGTCAAAACCGGGTTTTGGTGAGTGCTAAGGCTTGTGGGATTTAGCAAACCGTTCAGATTTAAACTTAACCAGCTCATACGAGCTGTATCGGTGGATGGGATTACTTCATATCTCACAGTGACGGGCATAACATCCCGAGCCGTTAATACCTGCACCGGCTGGTTGGTTAAACCATTGTATGTTGCACCTTCGGCCGTGTTGATGGATAAAAATGGATCAATAAATTCTGGAGGACCGTCCACGGAAAAGGTGATGGATTGAGTCACAGTGGAAACAGATGCATTGCTGGAGAAATTCTCAATAGATGCTGTCAGGGTAACTGTTCCGGGACCCCAGGCCGCCAAGGGGTCAGGAATGGTGAACGATGCTTCTCCAAGCATCCATGAGCTAGTAGCGAGTGTTTTTAAGGCCCCGGTCTGTATTTGGGTAAAATCCAGCCTGTCTTTGCGAAATTTACCTGTTAGAGAGTTTGAGCCTGAGGTACCAGCCGGAATTTGTTCAAAGGGGTTAGTGATTTTAAGTCCAGCCGAAGTTGAAACTTTAAGTGTCGAAAGCTGAAAGCCTAAATCATCGCCATATTGCAAGCGAATGGTTAAGGGTTGTTTGGCCACCACCTGTGTCGGTAGGGGGGATACAAACTGTAGCACGGCTGATGTGGTGTCAAAGTTGACTACACTGGGTTTGCCTGAGTTGTTCGTATCGATAAAAGTTGTAAGTGGCTTGTCCAGGAAGGACTGAAATTCTGGCTTGTCCAAGTCCTGAGGCTCCAGAAAAACTCTTCCAGGAACAGCATCGGTGGATTCACCAAAAACCCCATTTCCATCTCCATCCACTTCCAGAATGGTTCTTTGTTCCGTTCCAGAACCGACACTTTGACGAAAAACCACCAAAGGGGTAGACGAAGCAATGTTATTTCCTGAGGTATCAATATTGGATTCCACAATCAGAGTTCCCAATGTGCTGGCAATCTCCAATCGAGTATTTTTTTGATCCTGCATATTAATCGTAGCATCAAGACGAATCTGATTAGCCTGAGTGGATGTCAAAACTGAATTGTTGTAAACGGGGCGAAATTCGACGGTGCTATCTATACTGTCTGCCCTTTGTCCAGCACCTCTTAAAAAGGAAATCCGTAGACGATAGGCAGGATTGGGTAAGGTCAGAAGCTCCTGCCAAGTCTTACAGGCTGTTGCCCCACAAGTGGTTTGAGACAGGGATGCTTCCGTGATGGGCAGATTATAGCTCCCATCCGAGTTTGAAATCGTTTCGGCGAGAAGGATTGCCGGTAGAACCAAACTTGGATTTTGAGGATCATTTCTACGAGCCTCCAGCCGAATGGTCACCTGTTCCAGATTGATTTTGGCCCTTGCATCCGTAATCGTAATATTCTGTTTGGAAAATAGTATCGGGGCAAAGGCTTTGGAAATACTGGTCTGGGCTCCTGAGTTGGCCAAAGCACTCAGATTTCCTGATACGGTTGCCGCTACCACGGATTGAGCATTATTAGTTCCGGAACCAGGTTGCACTGAGGTTCCAGTACTACCACCGGTTGCGTCAGAACCACCTCCGCCTCCGCCACCACATCCTGACATGATCAATAGGAGTAAAGGGACAAAGAAAAGTAGGCGTTTTTTAAGTGCCAGATTTTTTATATTCATATCAGTCCTGTGTTTCTCTCACTATCGATTCAATCAGCAGGTTCCTTAAATCATTTTGTTCCGAATTGTAGGAAAAAGTTATCACGAGCACTCTGCAACAAACAATGTTGTTACCCCAAAAGTTTGCAGCTCATATCTTGCCTTCGCAAATCCGCTTTCCAGAATTAATGAAATTATAGATTTTTGGTTGGGGAAGTGGCGTATTGAGTTGGCTAAATATTCATAGGCCTCTTTATCTCTGCCAAAAAAACCTGAAACAATGGGAAGAACTGTCCTAAGGTATAAAGAGTTACAAAAACGAAAGAAGGGGTTTTCAGGTTGGGTAAGCTCCAGAATACACAAATGCCCTCCACTTTTGAGTACCCTTTTTGCTTCTAGTAAAAAACTTTTGTGAGATGGCATGTTGCGGAAGCCAAAGGCAATGGTGATCGCCTCAAAACTGTTGTCGGGAAAGGGTAATTCCACACCATTTCCCCGCAGTATCAGCAATTCAGGCTGGTTGGATTTTGCAACCTCCAACATTCCATAGGATAGGTCAAGTCCAATAATTTGTGCCTCAGGAAGTCTGGATTTTGTGACCCGAATCACATCGCAGGTGCCACAGGCAACATCCAGTATCGTTTTGGGATTGTAACTATGAAGAATTTGAATCATTCTTTGTCGCCACCGTTGATCAAGATTCAGGCTCAAAAGTGAGTTCATCGTTTCGTATCCCGGCGCAATGGTATCAAAATATCTTTCTAGGACTTTGCTTTCTTTAAGCGCCATATTTAACCTCGTTTGAGAACTAGGATTCTACCGATGCCTCTAAAGTCATAGATACATTCCACTAGCTCTAATTGATGTTTTGAACTCATGTCAATCAGGGTTTCTGACTGACCAATGCCAATCTCCATCATTAAGTACCCCCCCGATTTTAAAAGATTTGAGGCCAGCTTTAAAATTTCCTGAGAAATTTCCAGACCAGTCACTCCGCCAAACAGTGCTAGGGATGGCTCATAGTTGGCAACATCTTTGGGTAAACTGGCTTTGTCAGATAGCGGGATGTATGGAGGATTGCTTAGTATCATGTCCCACTGTCCCTTTACCGGGTGCAGTAAGTCGGCATTTACTAGATGCAGGGGAGCTTTCAGATTCAGGCTGTTTTTGTGAGCAATTTCAAGGGCATTCCAACTCAAGTCACTGGCAAAGACCAGGCTATCTGGAAACTCGAGTTTTACGGTTATGGCAATACACCCACTTCCTGTACAGACATCGAGGATTGAGCTACCTGGTTTTGGAGCTAACTTTAGCACCGCCTCAATCAGAAACTCAGTCTCTG
>DITF01000349.1 GCA_002422125.1 bacterium UBP17_UBA6191 | reverse complement strand
AAGCGAGCCACAGAGGGAGATTGAATTGTATTTGTCACAATCGCTACTCTGCTAGTTCCCAAAGCCTTTAGCTTTGCTCCAATTTCAGAATCTACCTGGGCCCATTCGGCGGGGGAAAATCCCTTGTTCGCCCCAAGAGACTTCATGGGCTTGCGAAACCTTTCGGGATTATAAAGAGCCAGAACTGAACCCTGACCCTTCTCACAAATTTTTCCCTTATTAACCGGGTGATCTGGATTTCCATCCACCTTGATTGGCCGGCCTTCGCGAGTCTTTACAATCACTCCACAGGCATCTTCACAACCGGAACAGGTACTGGCATAAAAATTTGGTCTACCCAAAACCACGCCCTCAGGCTGTTTGGACCAACTGACAATTTTTCCGTGTCCACGATAGTTGGTACAACCGGTGCCGGCCAGAGCCGCAGATGCGCCTAAAAGCGCTAAAAACCGCCGGCGACTGACTCCGCTCATTTCATCAAGCTTAATGACTTCGTCTGCTCCATCCGCAAATTCGTTGGTTCGTCCATCCAAATTGCCTGGATCGCGACTAAGCTCCTCAAAACTTGTCCAATAAGTTGCTTCTTTAATTTCTTTCATGCGGCCCCCCTGGGACTGCGACTAACTGCCGTTGGATGTATCTTCACACGAGTAGAACCTGACTCTGTTACGGGCGCTTGAGATGATGCTGTCTCTTCTTTGCGCAATCCCAACCAAGCCAGTATCCCAAAAAAAGATGACCCAAGCCCCGTAAAGGCCTGGCGACGACTGATTAAAGTGGGCTGATTCTTAGTTTCCATGTTGATCCCTTCCCTGCAATTAGCGATGACATGCCGAACAATGCTGGCCCCCAGCATGTTTGCGAACAAGTTGTGCTGACTTTTGACCATCTGGGCCCGTAATCTCCAGCAACTGCTCTTGAGGTGTACGGTGACACTCCAGACACCATCCCATACTCAAAGGCTTTGTCCTCTCAACCACATCCATATTGGCTACATCACCATGGCATTGAGCACAGTCAATACCGGAGGCAAGATGCACGGAGTGATTAAAATATACAAAATCCGGAGTTTTATGGATCCGAACCCAGGGAATGGGTTCGTTGGAATCAAAATACTCTTGAAGCTTTTTGATTTCTGGACTGTCCACTCTGGCGACAGAGTGGCAATTCATACAGGTATCCGTGGAAGGAACCCCTGCGTGACGACCTTTTTCAGCGGCCGTATGGCAGTACCTACAATCCATTCCCAGTTCCCCTGCATGAAGTTTATGGGAAAACTTGATCGGTTGCTCGGGGGCGTACCCAACCATATTTCTTTCACCAAATCCGGCAAAAAAAGTGACAAAATATGCCACCACAACGGCACCAACAATCATTGGCAACCGTACCCGGATATTATAATCCAGCATCTG
This sequence comes from bacterium UBP17_UBA6191, assembly GCA_002422125.1. Taxonomy (GTDB): domain Bacteria; phylum Muiribacteriota; class UBA6191; order UBA6191; family UBA6191; genus UBA6191. Next base: position 14,437 of record DITF01000349.1, on the reverse strand, counting down.
CTTGTCCATCTTCCACACTCTCCTGTTCTGCGAATCTCAGTTGCCTAAGCCCGGGGTCCTGAATCCCTGGCTTAGGCTATTGGTCAATTCTGGAACCAGATAAACTTCACAATAATAAATAGGGGCATCAGGATTCCAAAGGAATATGCCATGTATCCAAAAAAGCTTGGCATTTTAACCCCAGCCTGCTCGGCAATAGCCTTCACCATAAAATTGGGGCCATTGCCAATATATGTGTTGGCGCCCATGAATACAGCTCCCAATGAAATGGCTGTCAATATTAGGTTCGGAACCCCCGCGACTATAATTTCCCCATAAATAGCCAAGTCCCACTGCATCGTGCCTGCCAACTCAAAAAACACAACATAAGTAGGAGCGTTATCCAGAAACGAGGATAAAAGCCCTGTATACAAAAAGAATTGCCAAGCCTTGTTGACTCCCAAATCTGGACCGTATTGCTGCAAGGCATTTAAAGCTGGAATCATGGTCAAGAAGATGCCAATGAACAGTACTGCCACCTCAGTAATTGGGTGGTAGTTAAACTCATTTTCTTCTCTTAAGCCCTTAGGGGTAAATTTCATGGACAAAAGTACCATGGCAATCATAGCCAACTCACGACAGAATGGATGAAGTCCAATGCTTCTTAAAAGATCGGGCTTCAAAAAGGCCACACAAAGAATAACCCCCAGAAGAAAGATAAAGTTAATTTTGCCAGCAATTTCAACTGGCTTAACCTGATCTGCGGGTACGGGCTCAACTGTGTCCTGAGAATATTTTTTGGTATCCCAAATGAAATAGATGATCAACAAGACCACATTCATCAAAAGCCACTCTTTCCAGAGGGAGAAAGTCCACTCAAAAGGAACTCCTCGCAAAAACCCTAAAAACAATGGTGGGTCTCCAAGTGGAGTCAGACAACCCCCAATATTGGAGACCAAAAAGATAAAAAATACCACCGTATGCACAATCTTTTTGCGCATCAGGTTGGCTCGCAATAAGGGACGAATCAAAAGCATGGATGCGCCTGTAGTACCAACAAAAGAAGCAATCCCTGCGCCAATGGCCAGAATTGTGGTATTCACCTTTGGTGTGGGCATAATAGTGCCCCGAAACACAATCCCCCCTGAAATTACATACAAGGAGCCCAAGAGGGTAATAAACTGAATATATTCTTCAACCGCATGCCAGATTTTATATAGACCCGCGCCCCCGTGGTAGGCAGCGATATATCCAGCCACTAGAAGTCCCAATGGAACTGCAATCATGGCCTTGCTTGAGTTGTGCTCCCACCAGTGTTCCGCCACAAGCGGCATGACCGCAATGGATAAAAGCAGGATCACAAAAGGAGCGATCCACACTAGAGAAATCCCTTCGATCGCCCCATGTCCGGCATGAGCGGCGGCACCCTTTTCCGGTTGGGCCACACCATCCGCTAGTGCTGTAGAGCCTTCAGTGACGACGCTTGTCGCATCTGCTGCATATAAAAATTCAGCCGCTGGCATCAGCGCAACCAGCAATATCGTAGCAGTAAACAAAGCAACTATTCGTGCCCAGGTCATTATTGTCTTCTCCCCTTTAAGGTTAAGGCCGTGGCCGGACGCACTCCTGACAAGCTCAGGATTTCACCCGTGCAAAATAGCATTGTTTGCAGGATACTTCAACCTATAAAACCGGTGAAAAGCAGACCTGATTTGTGCTGATATTCCTCTACAGGCTTATGGTATTTGGGTTTCTTCCTGAATCAGCTCCTGAACCTTTTTTAGGCTCATCTGGGTCAATAATTTTCCACGGTACTGGACACAAGGACCTGAAGCACAACCTCCTAGGCATTGAATCCATTGAATCTCAAGACCTTTTGGGCAATTTTTCTTAAAAAATTTTCTGGTCTCGACTGCGCCTTTAGCTAGACAGGTCAGGTTGTCACAGATTTTGAGAACTTCCTGATCTTGCCTTTTTAACCAATCTTCATAGGCCGCCCAAATCTGGATTGGGGATATTTGGGCAATATTTGCAATAAGTCTTAAGGAATCAAGATTCATCTCAAAGGCATGCTTTTGCAATAGATCCAAAAGGGAATGCGGATTTTTATGCCATTGACCTTGGCCTGCCTTGATTCCATCCTGTAATTCCTGTGAAATGTGATCTGACACAACCATGTTATACTCCAACATATTTATCAGGGGCAGAAACTATGATCTTAACCGGAAAACAGATCCAACAGGAACTGAATCAAAAAATTTTTATTGAACCCTACCGGGAAAACCAATTGGGTCCCAACTCCTATAACCTTAGGCTCCACGAGGATTTGGCCTGTTACACAGAATTGCCCCTCGATATGAAAAAAGATAACCCTATCCATAGGTTCAAAATTCCTAAGGAGGGATTTTTACTGGAGCCTGGAGTTCTTTATCTGGGTCGCACCGTAGAAAGAACCAGAACCGAAGGACTGGTGCCAATGCTGGAGGGCCGCTCTTCCATAGGCCGGCTAGGCATTTGTATTCATGTTACGGCTGGCTTTGGTGATGTGGGTTTTGATGGCTTCTGGACACTGGAAATTACGGTGGTTCTCCCTGTATTGGTCTACCCCAATGTCGAGGTATGCCAGATTTATTATCACAGTGTTTTGGAAGAAACCACCAATTACAGCTCAAAATATCAGAAGAACCAGGACATTCAGTCCAGCATGTTGTACAAAGATTTCCTGAATGGCCGAGTTTGAGAGCCGATTACTTGGAGTAATCCTCTTCTTCAATTTCATATTCTTTTAGCTTACGCCACAAAGTATTACGGCCAATTCCCAGAGCCTTGGCTGTATTAGCTTTGTTTCCCTTAAACGAGCTAAGTGTTTCTGTGATTTTAGATTTTTCCAAATCTTTTAAGGTCATCAAGCCCTTAATCGCACCAACCGCTGACTTGGCTTTGGGTTCACGGATATTCTCGGGCAGATGCTGAGTCTGCACTACCTGATCCTTACAAAAAATCACAATTCGTTCCACAAAACTTTTTAATTCCCGCACATTGCCCGGCCAGTCATATTTTAAGCAGGCATCAAAGACAGACTTGGAGAATCCTTCAATATTTTTGCCTGTGATTCGGTTAAAGCCTTCTAAAAAATATTCCATAAGCAGGGGGATATCTTCGATCCTGTCCCTTAACGGATCCAACTTCAAATGGACTACATTAATTTTGTAAAACAGATCCTGACGGAAACTCTCCCCGGAAACCATATGCTCCAGATTTTTGTTAGTCCCACAAATTACCTGAACATCAACATCAGCCTCCTGGGCCGAGCCCGATAATCTGACTTTTTTGTTTTCAAGCATCTTTAGGACTTTGACTTGCATGGCCATAGAAAGGGAAGAAATTTCGTCCAAAAACAGTGTGCCCCCTCGCCCTTCCTGCAAAACTCCCCGGCGATCACCACGATTTGAGCCGAACAGTTCAAGCTCTAAATCCGCATCGCTTAATGCCGAACAGTTGATAGCCACAAAAGGAAACTCTGCTCGTGAGCCTGCCTCATGAATTTTTCGAGCTAAGGTTTCTTTACCCACTCCAGCTTCCCCGCTGATAAGCAAAGCATCTGGTAAATCGTCCACAATTCTTAGCACTTCTTTCATTTTGCGCACGGTTTGAGAACGACCCACCAGATGATCAAAGCGAAAATCCTTGTTTTTCTCGGAGCGCATGGCCGCTTTACCATCCAGATTTGGCTTAAATGTTAATGCTTTGGCTACCCTGTCCAAAAACACTGGCGGAGTAAAGGGCTTCTCAATAAAATCAGCCGCACCTTCTTTAAGCGCTTCCACAGCCACATCAATATCAGCATAGGCAGAAATAAGCACAACATTGGTCTCTGGGGATTCCTTGCGCACAAATCGTAGCAACCCAATGCCATCCATGCCCCCCAGCTTCAAATCGGTCACAACCAGATCTGTACCCTCTTTGCCCAGATGTCTCACGGCCTCCTCAGCACTACGAGCTTCGGTTACCATCCATCCACTTGACTCCAAAAACATTCCCAGAGTCGATCGCAAAGTGTTATCGTCTTCTACCAATAAAATTTTTTTTGCTGTTTCCATTCTTCCTCCGTAACGGGAGGGAATATATCATTGTAAGGCGATAATTGAACACTTGATGTCCCATATACGATCATATAAGTAAAATCATTGTAAAATCTGCTTAAACTGAAATGGAGTAATTATGAATCTTGATCACCAAGCCGCAGAACTCATCAAGGCACACTCACATTTTGTGCTGACTTCTCATGTTGACCCCGATGGAGACGGGCTTGGGGGAATCCTCGGGCTTGGACTGGCCTTAAAGTCAATGGGCAAAACCGTGAGTTTTTCTTTAAGTGGCGGTTTTCAGGAAAAATATCAGTTTCTACCCAGTTCAGAAATGCTCACAAAAGGTCTTCCTGCGAACTTTCCCAAAGGCAAAAAAACCGTACTGATTAGTATTGATGCCGCCAATCTCGACCGCTTGGGTTTTTCAGATCAGGAGATAAAAGACCTTGAGCCCACCGTTCTTAACATTGATCATCACACATCCAATAAAATGTTTGGTGATGTAAATTATTTTGATGCTTCTGCTGCTGCAAGCTGTGAAGTAATCTGGCACCTGTTAAAGAGCCTAGATCTTACATTAGATTCGGAAATGGCTACTGCCCTGTATTGTGGACTGCTCACAGATACAGGCCGATTCCGATTTTCCAATACCACAGAACGGGCCATGCGCTATGGCTCAGAGATGCTAGGAATAGGAGCCAGACACACTCAGGTTGTACGCAAGTTGTTTGAGGAAAATCCCTGGAATAAATTACACTTGGAGTCATTAGTGCTACCTACCATTAAAAGGGAAGGCAAAATGGCTTGGCTTTGTGTGACCAAAGAAATGATGCAAGCAGCCCAAACGGATGATACCGAAGATTTTGTCAATAAAATGACTGAGATCAAAGGCATGGAGATTGCCATTTTGTTTAAGGAAGTGGAACCAAATCTAACCAAAATTTCGCTTCGTGCTGTCAATGATATCGATGTAAATCAGATTGCTTCCGTATACGGGGGTGGAGGTCATGCCAAAGCGGCGGGAGCAAAGCTAAAGCTTGGCTTAGCCGAAGCCGTGAATGCAGTTACCAAAGCATGTAAACAGTCGTTGTTACAAAGGGGGCTATGATGAATCTGGTCTTGTATCAGTTTCCAGAATGCCCTTACTGCCAGAAAGTTCTAAAAGTCATTGATGAACTCAAGGTTAAAGTTGAGATGAAAAACACCAGAACCTCCACCAAAGACAGGGAAGAGTTGATTGCCCTGAATGGAAAAACACAGGTACCCTGCCTTGTAATTGACTCAAAACCCATGCTGGAATCTGATGACATTGTTCACTGGCTCAGGAAAAATTATGCAAAATGAATTCACGCAGGTACTGGAAACAGTTTTAGAACCAAATCTGAAACAGGATATTATCAAACTAGGCATGCTCGATAAAATTGAGGTAGACGGTCAAATCATCCGTGTACATCTGAATTTACCCCATGTCGATGAAAACACCAGAACCTACTTAAAAGATCAATGCTCTCAAGCCATTTTACAACTTGGTGACTTTGATGTCCGCGTCAAAATGCGACCTCGCGATACCCGAGCCTGGCAAAATCAAAAAGTACCTTTTGGGGTCCAGAATGTGCGCCATATCGTACTTGTGGTCAGTGGAAAAGGCGGAGTAGGCAAATCTACTGTAAGCACCAATTTAGCCCTTGCCTTATCACAGCAGGGCCAGAAGGTTGGCCTTTTAGATTGCGATATTTACGGACCATCCATTCCCACCATGATGGGGGTTCATGAAACCCCTAAATTAAACGAGGATCAAAAACTGCTTCCAATTGAAAAATTTGGAATTCCTCTGATTTCTTCTGGCTTTCTGATCGAACAGGACAAAGCTCTGATCTGGAGAGGTCCCATGATCCATAAAATTGTTTCCCAGTTTCTGGGAGATGTTTTGTGGGGCGATCTGGATATATTGTTGGTGGATTTACCTCCTGGTACTGGAGATGTTCAGCTCTCCATGGCCCAAAACACCTCTGTTCGTGGGGCTGTTCTGGTAACAACCCCGCAGCAAGTGGCTCTAGCCGATGTCAAAAGGGCTCATTCCATGCTGGAGACACTAAAAATCCCCTTACTCGGTGTTATCGAAAATATGTCTGGTTTTGTTGTGCCCGGCAGCAACGAAATTATAAACATGTTTTCCAGTGGCGGAGGACAGAAGCTAGCCGATCTATACCACACCAAACTTTTGGCTCAAATCCCATTGGATCCAAAAATATGCGCTTGTGGTGATGAAGGTATCCCTGTTGTTCTCAAAGAACCTGCCTCCCTGGTCAGTGATAGTTTTTTGAGTGCCGCCAGAAACCTCTGCTCACAACTGGACCAATTTGAACGCGATGGAATCTATTCAAATGTTACGGAGACAAAACGATGAAAAAAGTAGTAATTACCGGTGCTAGTTCCGGGATCGGCCGTAGTGCCGCACTCAAATTTTGTGCCTCTGGGTATTCTGTGGTTGCTCTTGGCCGGTCGGAAATCAAATTGGCCCGCCTCAAAGAAGAGGCTTTGGGATGTTCTGGCAAGCTAAGCACCGAAGCATGCGATCTTCTGGACTTTAAGGCAGTAAGCTCGATTCTTGAAAAACACCATGATCTAGAAATCCTGATCAACAATGCCGGAATTTACCAAAGAACAGACTGGCTAAATCCCGTTTTAGGGGAATACGAAGCCCTATTTGACACAAATGTCAAAGCCGCTTATCTCATTTCCCAATGCGCCATTAAAACCTGGAAGGCTCAAGACAGCCATGGCCTGATCCTGCATAATGCCTCCACTCTTGGCAATAAACCGGCTCCTTTTGCTGGCCTATATTCTGCTTCCAAAGCAGCCCTCTTATCGCTCTCCAAAAGCATCGCCATGGAATTTGCCCCCAATATCCGCTCTATTGCCATTCTACCCGGGGTGATTGACACACCAATTCATCAGACTATGGGCGAAGAAAAAGCCTTGGAGTTTAGAAAGACAATGGCTGGCTTCCATCCCTTAGGCCGTATTGGCAGCCCTGAAGATATTTCCAGTCTCATGTTATGGTTATGTTCTGAAGAAAGCCAATGGATTACCGGCAGTGAGTTTGTAGTCGATGGAGGGATTTCTCTTGTCTGCTGAGATGGTGCTTTTATCGCGAAAGATCTATTTCTCTTCGGCTCATCGCTACCATATTGATAGCTGGAGTGCCGATAAAAATCTGGCCGTTTTTGGCCCCTGCAACAATCCTTATGGACATGGGCACAATTACGAACTGGAAGTAACCGTCCTTGGACCGGTGGATGAAGATACAGGCATGGTCATAAACCTTACTGATTTAGATCTCATTCTTAAAGAAAAAATCATGAACCCTCTGGATCATCGCCACCTGAATCACGAAGTCGCTTATTTCGCTGACAGAGTACCGACTACGGAAAATATTATTCTGTTCTGCTGGCAGGAGTTAGCTCCCTGTTTCACCCATCCCATGTCCCTGTATAAGTTAAAGTTATACGAAAACCCAGAACTCTTTGTGGAGTACTACGGTGCCAACACCCCGCTTGTATAAAACCATCACCTTTGAACTAAAGGCTCACCATCGCCTGATCAGCAACCGCCTGACCCAGGAAGAAAACGAAAGAATCTACCAAAAATGTATGGGAAAACACGGTCATGGGCACAACTATAAAATCTGTGTCACATTTTGCCTGAGCCCAGAAGACTTTTCTAATGGACGGCTTACACTTTTTACATCTCAGGTTCATTCCCTGTTAATCGAACCCTTTCACCTAAAGAGCCTGAATGTCGAGTTTGCAGCTATGGGGGTAGAAAACCCCGTCACCACTGGCGAACAGATCGTATCCATTTTCAGCGAAAAACTCAGGCTGGCTGGCCTTTCAGAATTCGTATCCCGCCTGGAGGTGCAGGAAACCCGCAAAAATTCGTTTATTACTACTCCAAAGAAGCCAATTGCATAAAAAAATGGCCCAGAAAATCTGGGCCACCACTTCACACCTTCGCTGTTTATCTTCTGCGCCGCTTGGATGCAGCCGCAGTGCGGGCAGCCCTGCGAGCAGGATCCCAAGGATTAAGGTGTTTCATATAGCGATAGAGAAGCCAGGCCGTGAATAACATGGCTGGGCCTCGTAAGCCGTACTGGAAATGCCATTGCCATTCCGCAATGTCAAACAAAGACTGTCCAAATGACTGCTGCTTTTCTGGATGATTTAGCATCTCCATAAATGGCTGATACAGATTAAAAAAGGCTACTAGGTAAATTCCCTTGCAGAAATGATACAGGGCTTCTGCACCAACAAGGAAGTACCAAACACAATGAAGGGCTAAGTGAACATGCTCTTTAGACTCTTCTCCAGCCTCAAATCCTCCCGACAGAATCGATTTTTCCTGAAAGGGCTCATTGGAATGTACGGGCATTCTGCCATCTTCACGGGGATTACGACGCATTTGAGAATCTCGGCCATGATCGCGGTTGCGATCCGGGCGATCTGTCCTCTCAGGGCGATCATTGCGCTCAGGACGGTCATTACGATCAAAACGATCTGGTCTGGGCTCCCGATTGGGGCGATTTTCAGACTGTTGGTTTTGTCCACGATTATTATCGTTGGCGGGCGCTTCTTTGGGCTGGAAATTATCCCTTGGCGGCCTGGAGTCACGACCATCACGATTTTCTCGGGGAGGTCGGCCATCGCGTATTTCGCGATTCTCTTTCACATCTCGATTGTCACGACCATCGCGGTTATCTCGGCCCTCACGATTATCACGGTTATCCCTTTGGTTGCGATTCCTAAAATTATCTCGTCCATTTTGATCCCGAGATGAATTTGATCGGTCTGAAGTGTCTTTATTTTCCACTTCTTCTGGTTTACCCGTATTAGCTCTGCTGCCTAACCAAGCCGTCCAGTCTTCTACATCCTGACGAGGACGGGAAAGATTTGAGGAACGGTTTTCTGCATTTTGAGTCGCAACAGCGGCCGCGGGCTCTGGTGCAGAAACGGGAGCAGGTGCAGGTGCAACAACTGCTGGGGCAACCTTCACCACTGGCTCTACTTTTTCCACAACTTCGGCTGCAGGCTGGGGTTTTTGTGCTGGCGCTTGAGCCACTGGTTGAGCCACAACTGGCTTAGAAACAACCTGCAATTCCTGAGACTGTTCTACCAAAGTCTGGGGTTTTTCCGCTGGAGCTTGAGCCTGGGCAGGCACTGGTGCCGGGGCTGAAGCTTGGGACGGGGTAACAGCCTTACCTTGAGAGCGTAAGAATCTCTCCCTAGGAGTCAATCCATCATCGGAAGGCTCAATGACCACAGGTTCTGAGGAAACCTCTACTCTATCTCTTTTTTCGAATCTGGGACCGCGACCGGAGCGCTCTGGTCTGTCACGATGTCCAGCCCTATCCCTTCGCGGTGGAGCATCTTCTTGAACGGATGCCTCTGGGGCTACTTCAGCAACTGCTACCGTGGCGGTATCCGCAACAGCAAGCGGGCTCTGGGCTTCCTGGGCCTCATTTTGTGACTCCAGCTCCACCACGGCCTCTTCTGCCTTGGCCTTTCGGGGTGCTCTGGTTTTTTCCGGGTCCCTGGGTCGTCTTGGTCTTGGTGCCCGTGCGGGCTTGTCATCCCGAATTTCCTTATCCATAATATCCTTTGATTATCAAGCAAAAAAACAGGGTCAGGATACTAGCCTCAGTTATACATTGCCAACCACAATTTTTGTTATACTCTTTTTCTATGATCAGAATCCTTGTCTCAACCTTGCTTGTATGTGCGATAAATTGCCTGTTTCCCAGCTCTGCCTGGGCCTTTTATTATGTACACCTACAAACGACAGTTCCTAAAGAGTATGCACAAGAATTCTCACGCAGACACCATCTATCCGATTCCTTTACGAAACTTTTTGATCGCGGACTTGAACACTACAATAAAATGGATTTTAAAAGAGCAGAGCAGGTTTATAACACCTTGCTTCTCATCAATTCTTCCGATGTCCTTGCTCTGGATAAACAAGCTCAAGTCTATCTGAAACAGGGTCAATACGAACTAGCAATTTCAACACTGACCAGACTATTACAAATCGATCCCACCTATTTTCCAGCCCACAACTCGCTAGCACTTGCCTACCTTTGGCTTAAAGATTTTCGCAGATCCATCCAGCATTCCAAATTTCTGGTGGAACACAACCACGCCTTTATGGAAACCTATCAGTACCTTACCAGTGCTCTGTTTTACCTTGGACAATTGGACAATGTGCTTAGTATCTGTCGAATTGCCAGAGAATCCGGGGCCACTCATCCTCATTTCGAATTTTTCCCTGCCTTAATTCATTTAATGCAAAAAGATACCGCGCGTTACCAAGCCATCATGGCTGATATGGGAATTCGGTTTAAGGCTGAGGAGCTTTTATTTTACCGGATTGTGGGAGCGATTTATGAGCAAAACACCCCTCTTGCAACTGAGCTGATGGCTAAACTCGACAGTTTGCCAGCCGACCATCCAACCGAACACTATATGCAGCTTCTGGTGGCCTTGGATATGCTGCATTATGTGGCCCCGTGGCCCCAATTTCTGGATCAGGTATTGCGGATTCAGTTAGTGCTTCAAAAACAAAATCCCAATTTTGTTATGCCTTATTTTTTGGCTTCGCAAATTTATCGTCGCGTATCTGACTACAATAAGATTCTGGCCACTACAACCGCAGGAATTCAACATTTTCCCTCATTTATCCCCTTGTTTGAAATGCAGGGAGAAGCGGCATTTTTTCTTAATCGCCATGATATTGCCAAAGCTGCCTTAAAGACTTCACTGGCGCGCAGAACAAACAATCCCAATTATTTAGCCTATTACGCAATTCTTCTGGTGGCTGAGGGAAAATTTGAAGAAGGATTAGAATACCTGGAAAAATCCAGCAATCTGTCCCCAGAAAATCCCTTTGCCCAAACAGCCCTTGGTTATTACTACACACAGACTGGCCAGCCCCAGAGGGCGGAACCACACCTTAAAGTAGCCATGGAAACAGGCATTGCCTATCCTCTGCCCTACACGCTATTTATTAAGGCCAAGGAAGACAACCGAAGTTTTCGTGAAGCTTATACCTATGCCCTCAGAGCCAGAAAAATTATTCCCCAGAATGAAGAGATCCAGGAAATGACCACTCGTCTAGCCTTCACTCAAGAGGAATTTAATAACTGTGTCTTTATGTGCGCCGAGGCCATGATACTCTTTCCCGAAAATCAATTTTTTCCCGTTCAGAGGGCTCGTGCCTACCAACGGCTAGGGGATGACAGAGCGGCTATCAAAACTCTGGAAGATTTTGGTATGAAAATGGATCGCCCCGATACCACCTTAAGGCTTTATCTGGATCTTCTCATGGATGCGGGCAGATTTGATCAAGCCTACAAACTAGTTTATGAGTTGGTTGGATTGTACCCCAGAAATCGGCTATATCAGGAATTTTTAGGCCGCTATTACACTCAAAATCTTGATTATAATAAGGCCCTAAAAATCTATCAGGAACTGGACAGATTATATGGTCGTTCCATTTACATTGGCGATGCTGGCTGGCTTCAGTTTCTTTTAGGCAATCAAAAAGAAGCTTTAGATGCCCTGACTCTATCCATCAATTCCGCACCTGAAACTCAAATTCGCGCCTTAAGCCACTATCGTCTGGGATTAATTTATTCTACCCAACCGGGAAAAGACCAGGATGCTGCCCAGAACTATCGTATGGGGGCAGAGCTGCACCCCCGCCTTTTGGATGCTCAGAGTGATCATGTTTTTTATATTAAAAACTCTGGTAACGCCCGCCGCTCAGAAACCGTACAAAAGAATATGGAATTATTTCTGAAATAGAACGACCTGCCGATGAGCTTAAATATGTTTAGTCTGATTCGCAGTATAATTCTTCTGGTTCTTCTTCTGGTTTGTTTCTGCACAGGATATTTTGGGGTAGAAGTTTACCTTGGACCTTGGCTTAGTCCCTCAAATAAACATCTATTGCAAAAAATGCCAACCCCAGCCCAGTACATTCCTATTCTTTGGAAACGCTTTAACCAATAGCCCTTTTCATAGATTGGATTTTTGTCTACAATAGGCCCAGTATCCAACTCAACTGGGAGAAACGCATGAAATGTCCAAGAACAGGAACCGACCTCAAAGAAATTATAGTTGGAGGCATTAAGGTAGACATCTCTGAGGCCTGCGGTGGTGTCTGGTTCGATAACTTTGAATTACAAAAGTTTGATGAAGCCCACGAAGCCGCTGGCGAGGAACTGGTTCAATTAATGAACAAGTACGCCAGCTCCATTTCCAATACGAGCCCAAAAATTAAAAGTCCCCGTCATCCAGAAATCACCATGATGCGTCGTTACTTTTCCTCCACTTCAAAAATTGAAATTGATGTCTGCCCTCAAAGCGGTGGAATCTGGCTTGATGCTGGAGAACTCAAGAAAATCCGCGAGGCATACAGAGATGAAAAGCAACGGTTGGAAAAGGGTGAAGCATTCGTAGACCAGAATCTGGAGGATGCCGGGTTTAAGCTCATGAATGCAAATAGTACTGCAGAAGCGCAACAGATGCAAAATATGACCCGTGTGCTAAGGTTTTTGATGCCTAGTTCCTACCTTCCAAGGAATATCATAAACCTGTTCTTTTCCTGATCTATGTCTGAAAATCATCCCAAAATTCTGGTCATAAACTGCGGCTCGTCAAGCATTAAGTTTGAACTGTTCCAGATGCCAAATTCCTTAAGCATCGCCTCTGGAATGGTGGAACGAATTGGCGCAGCAAGCGGTGGCCTTTTATGTCTTAAAACTCTTGGTGTCAACCTATCCGACAGTGTAGCCACAGCCAATCACCAAGAAGCCTTTCAACTGATTTTAAAAACTCTGATCTGTCCTGAATATAACATCTTGCAAAATCTTGACGAAATCGGAGGGGTTGGGCACAGAGTGGTACATGGGGGCGAAGACTATCATCAATCTATGGTAGTGGACTCTTCCGTCATTTCGGTGATTGAAAAAAACTGCGAACTGGCCCCCCTTCACAATTCCCATAATTTGATGGGAATTCTTGAGGTACAAAGACTCATGCCTCTCACCGGTCAGGTTGCCGTATTTGATACGGCCTTCCACCAAAGTCTGCCCCCAGCCGCTTACTTGTACGGACTTCCAAGAGAGTTTTACGACAAACACAGAATTCGTCGTTACGGATTCCACGGAACCTCACATCGCTATGTGGCTACCCGGGCCATGAAGCTGTTAAAAAGAAGTTACATCAACACCAATGTAATCACCTGTCATTTGGGAAACGGGGCATCCATCTGCGCCATTGAAAGAGGCCGTTCTGTGGACACCTCCATGGGCTTTACCCCATTAGAGGGACTGATCATGGGCACTCGCTGTGGAGATATTGACCCATCCATCATCCCCTATCTTGAAGAACGAGGCTACAAAAGCCAAGAGCTTCTGGAAATTCTCAACAAAAAATCAGGGCTTCTGGGGCTGTCCAAAATCTCCAACGACTTAAGAGATCTTGAGGCTGCCGTCAGTAATGGGGATCGATATGCTATTGAGGCCCTGGATGCCTATGCTCATCAGATTCGCAAATACATCGGAGCCTATGTTGCCAATCTAGTTAAAACTGATGTTTTGGTCTTTACCGGAGGCATTGGACAACACGGAACCAAAATGCGCGAAAGAATCTGCCGCCGCCTCGAATCTTTAGGCATCATGATGGATTACACCAAAAACATCCAAAACGCCTCCAGAGAAGGCTCAGTTTCCCACGATTACTCCCCAGTCACAATCCTTGTCATCCCCACCAACGAAGAACTCCAGATTGCCCGCGACACCTACCAACTGCTGTATGCTCATAGTGAGGTGGAGTGAATAAAAATACCTGTTAACTACGCCTACATAAGTCTTTTAAAATCCATGAAAAAACTTTGACTGGTCTTATAGTAGACTTATTAGAATACGATGGAGGGTAATGCGTATATTGACTGAAAATATCGCCAGCATTTCCGATTTGAAAAGCAATCCTATGGGTATAGTAGGGAGCAACAATGGACAGGCTGTTGCCATATTGAATCGTAACAAACCTGTCTTTTATGCTGTGCCTGTTGAGCACTTTGAACACATGCTTGAAATTATTGAGGATATCGAAATTTTCCAGACCGTAAAAGACCGACAAGATCAAGCTTCTTTGAAGGTTTCTTTGGATGACCTATAACCTTGAGTTTAAAAAAGGAGGGCGTTCAAAAATCTTGTTTACAATAAAGCCCATCGACGGGCTTAGAATCAGGCACTAGGTTCTGTCACGGCGTTTGCTCATTACATAAATACCCATCTGTCACGGATGCGG
>DITF01000163.1 GCA_002422125.1 bacterium UBP17_UBA6191 | reverse complement strand
TTTGGAAACTTAACAAAGATCTTGAGTATATTGTAGAGGAACGAACTGCTGAAGTGAAAAAAGCCTATGAGGAACTACAGCAGATTGATGAGCTTAAATCGACATTTCTCTCGACAGTATCTCACGAGCTACGAACCCCTCTTACCTCAATCCTAGGCTTTGCCAAAATGATTGAGAAACAATTTCATCGAAATATCATCGCTGTCTTACCAGAAGACCCTAAAGTTCAGAAGAGCAGGGATACTATTTTAACCAATCTGGAAATTATTTCTGTAGAATCTCACCGACTGGCCCGGCTCATCAATGATGTCTTGGATCTGGCCAAGATTGAATCTGGCAAAATGAACTGGCAAAAACAGGAGTACGACCTCGTAGATCTCTGCCAAAGAGCCATCAACAATGTTCAGGGACTATTGAGTCAGTCAGAGGTGACCCTGGAATTACGCAGCGTAAATCACCCCGTTCACCTGATTGGTGATCCAGACAGAATCCTCCAAGTCATTACCAACCTGTTATCAAATGCCATCAAATTTACCAAGGAAGGAGTCATCCTCTGTTGTGTAGAACAAAAGGATCAGTATGTTCAGGCCTATATCAAAGATCCGGGTATTGGGATCGCCGAAGAGGATTTACTGAAGGTATTTGATAAATTTTTACAGGTAGGAGACACCCTGACCAATAAACCCAAAGGCACTGGTCTTGGGCTTTCCATTTGTAGAGAAATTATTGAATTTCATCAGGGCCAGATCTGGGCCGATAGCAGTATTGGCAAGGGTTCAACCTTCTACATTGCCCTACCGGTTGATGAAAATCGTCCCGTACCTAGCTCCGTCAAAGAAGTGACCTTCCGGCTACAGAGCAAACTCGAAAGAATGACAAAAGCCGAATATGTAATTCTGATTGCCGATGAAGATCCCGAGGTTCGAGACATTCTTCAGGATTCTTTAGAGAGAGAAGGCTACAGAACCATTCAGGCCGTCAATGGTAAAGATGCCTATGATTTAGCCATGGAATACCCAGTCAATGCCATTCTCTTAGATATCATGATGTATGAGATCGATGGATTTGATACTCCTCATCATTTAAAGAATAATCCCAAAACCAAAAATCTGCCAATTATTCTGCTCTCGATTGTACTGGATAACAAAAAAGTCATGCAACTTGGAGCCACTGCCTACATCACTTACCCGATGGAAGCGGAAAAGATTTTATCTCGTACCACAGAAATTCTCAGAAACGAGGCCAACAATAGTTTAAGTGGCACAAAATTGGCATTTTTTGGATTTCCAAAAAACAATCGAAACTACACCAGAGAATTAAAAAATATGGGCATTGAACTGGATTTTCACGACACTCTACCGGCCCTGAGAAAAGCCATCGAACAAGAAAGGCCCACCATATTGTTTGTGGATTTTAAAGACTCCAAAGTGAGTCCGAACACCTTTTTCAAGAGCATCCGAAATGACCCCCAAACCGTCAATTTACCCGTGGTGGTGGTGATTCATGCCGAACCAATTGCCAAAGTGATTGATGCCTACCCTATGCGCCGGATTTTCTCCATGCAGGACATTCTGGGTGCAATTAATGAATTGTTTTCCAAAGGAAAAAAAGGAAAGGAAACGACATGAAAAAGATTCTGATCGCTGAGGATGAATCGCATCTGCGCTTTCTTCTGGAGCAAACTTTGGAAGACTTAACTGACCATGATGTAGAAATTGAATCGGTTGAAAATGGTCAGCTTGCCCTGGAAAGCATCCGGCAACACAAACCGGATATCCTGTTTCTGGATGTCATGATGCCTTTGGTCAATGGGTTTGAGGTCTGTGAAACAATTAAGGCCAATGAAGACACAAAGGATATATTTGTGATTATGCTCACAGCCAAGGGTCAGGAAATTGATCGCATTCGCGGAGAGAGTGCTGGAGCAAACCTGTACCTCACCAAACCATTTGACCCTTTTGAGATTGTAAAAATTGCGGCCCGTCATCTGGATATAACACTGGAAGATTGAAACCTTTTTTAGGCCTGTTCCGTAGATAGGGTTGCAAAAGGAGACAATCATGATTGCGTCGCTGAACAAACTGGTAATTCATCTTCTATTACTGCCTATTCTGGTAACTTTCAGCTTGGCAGCACCTTTAGCCAACGATCAGCTTGTCTTTTTGGTCAAGGTTGGTACAGATAGCTCTGGAAACGCCTTGATGCGTGTGGCTGATTCCTCCGAAACCAATTTGGCGCAACTGTATCACAGAATTTCTTCCAATCAAGGGGTTCAGAAAGTCGTAGCCTCTCACAAGGCCGAGCAACTGAAAAGCTTTCAGGCTGTAACACCTGCGGGAATGCATAATCAAAGACAGGCTGACCCGGTTTTTGTAGAAGTTGGCTCACAAACCGGAACCTACAATGATTGGAAAGGTAGCTTCACTATCGTCGATTCCAACAACCAGCAGTATCGCTATGATCAGGCCAGAGTCGTGGTGGATTTAAATGATTCCATGTTTCGCGCCAAAGACCCCACTCTGGTAGAACAGAATTTTGTTCACGAAATTGGACACGGAATCATGCGTCAGACTTATGGTAAAGACCATCTACCTACTACTCCTTGGTTAGGCCGGCCTCATTATGGTGATTTGGTAACTGACGAAGCCTTGGGAATCATAGAAGGATGGGCAGAATTTGTAGGTGCTTACTTTACAGGGCGAAATACCATTGCTGAGGATCCAGCCGAAGCAATTATGCAAAACGCTTACGCCTACACAGATAAAGGGACTCCCAAATCACCTGCTGATTTAATGAAAACAGAGGGCTGGGTCGCAACTGTCCTTTTATGGATGTCCAAACATCCAGCTATACCCAATGGCTATGAAAAAATGCTGACCGTAATGCGAGAAGGTAAATTTAATAACCTTAATGATATGCTTCGCGCCATGATTGCCAAATATCCAGAAACCGGAGATGCCATTGGAGAAATTCTGGGAAAAGCTTCCCTGAACCAATTCAAGTCACCCCTTGGTGAAGCCGTTCAGGTTACACCTTCTACCCCCCCTCCTCCGGTGGATATTGCAACTGGAGTGGGCGGAAATGTTGATACCAACCTTAGCAAAATGTTTGATGACTATCAAAGCAGCATGAATACACTAGCTCAATTGAAACTTGATCTCATCAACATTGATCGGTATGCAACTGCGCACTGGCAGGAAATACAACGAAGAATCAGCTTCCAGGAGTCTTTGGTCGCTAATCTTGAAAGTGGTGTCAAAGCCGAGCTTAAAATCAAAACCGGATTGGCCAATCAGGAAAAAATTGCTCAGGCCCTTTTGGACAACATGGAAAAAATTCGACTGCAGCACAATCAGCTTCTACAGGAGTACAATTCTTCATCCTGGTGGGACCAAACCAAACGAAGTAAAATTCAGGCTGAACTAGCCTTGTATCAGGAATTGTACAATCGCAGTAAGTCTATGGCAGACAGCACTGATCCAGCTACCATGATCGCAGTCTGGAACCAAAGACAAAGCCGGATTCAGTATCGCTTGCAACAGGTAGGGCAAGTCGCCGCAGCTCCTGGTAGCAGCTCAGAAAGCTGCTTGGGTCAAAACTGTGGTGAGGCCTACCATAAGCTGATTGGGGCCATTGAGGCCAACAATCGAGCCGAAGCATCCAGACAACTGTTGAAAGATTATTCTGATACCAAAATCAATCGTTGAGTGAGGCTTTGCCCCATGGAATCACGAACTGAACCATGGGGCAATAAGCTTGCACCTTGTCTGAAACCAGTACTCAAGTTACAATGTCGCTCGTTTTGAGTCCGTCCTGGAGTACATTATGATTAAGTCTGGTTTATGCTTTTTNNCTTTATCTATCAGCTTACGAACAGTTCCTGCAAGGGGATATGGGTAAAGCTGAGGGTAATATCCGAAACAGCTTAAAGCTGGATGGAACCATTGCAGAAAGCCATCACCTCTTGGCCCGTATTCTTTTGCGCCAAAATCGTAATGAAGAAGCCAACAACTCCTTTCGCATGGCTCAACATATTCGCCGTAAAAATCGCGAAACCATGGAAATTATTCGCAGTAGCAAACCGGCCCAGATGCTAACTGGTGTGGAAGGTGTCGGATTTTTAGCTACCTATGCAACTGAAGAAGCCAGAAAGGCCTATTATCTGGGAAAAGTTGCTGTTCGCCAAGGCAGGTGGCAAGAAGCCGCCGAATTCTTTTTTAAGGCCAGAAATCTGGATTCCTCAAAGCCCGAGTATATTAATGCCTTAGGCAATGTGTATTTAGATTTAGGCGATATGATTGCCGCAGAGGATATTTTTCAGGAGTCTTTAAAATCCAATCCCATACAGCGGGATGTTTATGTCTCCATGATTGAAAAGTTTGGCGAACATGCCAAGCCTTATCAGGCCCTGCAGTGGAGTAAAAAGGCCCAGCAGGTATTCCCATCGGATCGCTATTTTCAAGATAGAGAACTATTTTTTGAACATCAAAATCGCAGACGATTGTTATCCGAGGGAAAGGATCCCTACTTGAGAGATGATTTATGAGTCCCGTACTGGCAGAAAATCGTAAGAGTCGGCATGACTACGCTATTTTACAGTCTTTTGAATGCGGAATAGTTCTTTTAGGCACGGAAACCAAGGCGATTAAATCTGGGGGCAAGATTCAGTTTGCTGACTCTCATGTCAAGCTTCTAAATGGTGAACTCTATCTTATCAATTGTTTTATTGCCAAATACTCACACGGAACTCATGACAATCACGAGGAAACCAGAACCAGAAAACTATTGCTTCACAAGCGCGAAATTATTCAGATTTCTCATGTACTCCAAGATGTCGGAATCACAATTGTCCCCATCAAATTTTTTACAGCCAAAAACAAGATTAAACTTGAAATCGCTTTGGCCAAGGGCAAAAAATCCTATGAAAAAAGAGACGACCTGAAGCGCAAGGCCGTAGAAATGGATCTTAAGAAAAACTTCAAACAAACCCAGTTAAAAATTCGCTGATCATGCAAACCCTGATACTCTTTTTTATTCTGGCCTATAGCCAGTTAAACCAATTACAATCGCTTACTGTCACCCAGCACCCGACTCATTATCTAGCTG
>DITF01000171.1 GCA_002422125.1 bacterium UBP17_UBA6191 | reverse complement strand
TATCCCGCACCAGTTTGGAAGAGTCATTCCAGATGATTAGCTCAAGACTGGCTGGAAGCTCGGTTTTTTTCTCCTTGACATATTTGTGTATTATTTCAGCTAAGGCAATGGTGTCTTGGGTTTCGGTTTTATCGATTTGAATAATGGCGGCCAGTTTTCCATTAAATCGAGAGGCAATTTTTCTGTCCTCAAAAGAATCGCGAATGGTGGCAATATCACCAAGGCGGATCCAGGTCCCATCGGAGGCTGTGATCAGGGGAATCATCTCAAGCTCGGCCCCGGTGTACTTTTGGTCCATTACCCGAACAATAATTTCACCCTGAGAAGAGCGAATGGAGCCTCCAGAAAGGTTTAGGGAGTTTTGGCGAATCGCTTGGGTAATATCGGTGAAGGTCAGCCCATAGCTTTGAAGATTGGCCTCGGAAATTTCCACTGAGATTTCCCGTTCTTTGATGCCCTGAACTTCGACTTGGGAAAAGTCGGGTTTGGATAAAAGTTCGTCACGGATTTTTTCCGCCTCGGTTTTTAAGGTATCAAGGCTGACATCCCCATATAACCCCAAGGAGATGATGGGCATTTTACGGATGACTTCGGCAATAATAGGCTTCTCAGCCTCGGTGGGGAATGTCAGAATGGAGTTGACCTCTCTCTCAATCTCATCCTTGATCTTTCTGACATCAGAGTTATTGTGCAGCTCAACATTGATTTGCGCCAGTCCTTCCATTGAGGAGGAACGAATTTCTTTTATTCCGTCTAGGGAGGCGATTTTTTCTTCAATTTTTGTGGTGATACTCTCCGAGATTTCATCAGGGGTGGCACCTCTGTAAACCATACGAATGGAAATCTGATCCAGGGTGAATTCAGGAAATGTTTCTCTAGGGATCCAGCCATAAGAGATAATTCCGGCTACAATTAAAAGAGCTAAAAACAGATTTCCAGCTACTGGATTTAAGATTGATTTTTGAATTAGAGAGTTCATAGAAGACTTTCTTCTCTAACAGTGCGCACGGGAACCCCATTTTTTAGCACTTCGGTAGCGTTGAGGACAAATTCGCTATCTGTGTTCAGAATCAGGCTGGCGATGATATAACTGCCTTCGTCTCTTAAGGCCTCAAATTCCCTCCATTGAATAAGCCCGCCCTCTACTAGTTGTACCTGATTCCCACGAATCGATAGCCTAGGGATTCTCACCACTGATTTTATTATCTGGCCGGGGATTTCCACCTCACAAAAAGTACCAGGCAAAAGAATCCCAAAGGTCCCAGCCCCACTCAGGGAATTATTGATCTCCAGAAAAAAGTTGAGGGTTTTTTTCTGTGGATCCAGCACTGGCGATACTCGGCTAATCTTGACAGGGATAGACTTGTGCCCTGCTGGGGTTAATGGTTTTACTTGAACCATGCCGATTTTATCAATGGGCAGGTTAAAAGGAGAACTTTCTGGCATTCCCTCAAAATCAGGACTGCCGGGAAACAAAAATCCTAGTTCATGAGATGGGACGGGAACCTCAAGCTCAAGGCTCAGTAGACCTATGAGTTCTCCTAACTCTGCCCCAGAGCTTATAAACTGTCGTATGAAGACCGATTTTCTCAGCATTTTGCCTGTAAAAGGGCTGATGATTCTGGTTTTATTCAAATCATATTCGGCCTGCTTGATTTGAGCCTCGGCATTGGCTAGATCGGCCTTGGCCTGAGCAATCAGGGAGGGTTGGATCTGATACCGATTTAAGGCGTTTTGGTAGGCAATTTCCTGTCTCTGCTTTTGGTTTAATCTGGAGTCATATTCCTGTCTGGAAACCGTACCCTGATTTAACATATTCTGATAGCGCTTTTCTTCTGCCACAATTAGTTGCAGGCTTTCTTTTTCCGTGTTATAGCTGGCGGTTATGCTTTGCATTTCCAGTTCTTTTTGCAGGAGGCTGGCTTTGGCTCTATCTAGGCTGGCTTTGGCCTTATCCACCAGAATCAAATAAGGGGCCTGCTCTACTTCCACCAGGATTTCTCCTGCCTGAATCACTCCACCAGCCTCCAGATTGGGGTGCAGAAACGAAACACTTCCAGAAACTTCGGATTTTAAAACAAATCGCTCCATAGCCCGCAAGGTGCCAAAGGCCTTGAGTTTAACTTGATGGTCGATAATTTTAGCCGATACAGTTCTTAAAATCGGCCTGGTGTCAGTGGCGGCAATTTTAGTGACCGGTTTTTTCAGATTTCCCAGAATCATAAATCCGAGGACCCCACAAGCTAAAAATATCAGGGCAAAGATAAGATTTATTTTAGTTTCTCGTTTCATAGTTTTCCTGTTTCATGAATGTGGATATCTCTTTGAGGGTAAGCAAATGCAAGACCATGAGTACGAAACTCTCGCACAATTTCTGAGTTCATGGCATCAAGGGTAACAGAGTAATAGTTGAAGTCGGCTACAAACACTCTTAGTTCCAGATCAAGACTGGATTCGGCAATGGTTTTAAAGATAACCACAGGCTCAGGATCTTTCAGAAGATTGGGATTTTTGCCAGCCAGTGCCAGTAGCAGTCCTTTGGCTTGATCGATATCAGCCTTATGATGAAGCCTGACTGGGATATCCAAACGGATGACGGGATCGGTGAGGGTTAAATTGATAAGCTGACCAGTAATAAATTCTTTGTTGGGAACAATCAACTCTTTTCTGTGAAAGTCCCGAATGGTTGTGGCCCGCATTCTGATTTTGGTGACAATTCCAGTGACATTACCAATACTTACGGCATCACCAATGCGAAAGGGCTGTTCAAACAAAAGAATTAAGCCTGAGACAAAATTAGCAAAAATTTCCTGGAGTCCAAACCCCAAACCCACGGTAAAGGCTGCGGCCAGCCATTGAACTTTGGACCAGCCAATACCGATAATTGAAAATGCAATACTGACTCCTATAATTAAAATGGCATGGCCCACAATCGTTGTAGTTGCATAGATTTGGCTAGGAGCAAAATCGAGCTTTTTTAAGACGAGGACATCAAGTAAAAGAGGGGCGTTTTGATTGGCCTTGATGGTCAGAAAGAGAACTAGACTGGCAATCAGAATATGCAAAATCGTAACCGTTTCATAAAGAGTGATACTGCCAAATCCATTGAGGGCCGGCACAAAATCGGACCAGATCAACCAAAGAGAAGCTAGTAACAGGACTGTATTTAAACCTTTCACGAGATTTAATGCCTGAGCATTGACCGTACTTATATCTGGTTCTTCCTCCTCATCTTCCAAGGACTTGCTTTCCAGGGCGATATTTGCAAAAGGAGTCAGATGATCTCCTTGTTGTTTTTGCTCCTGTACTTTTTGTTCCTTAATCAAGGCCATCTTGCGGCGCAAAAGAATCAACATGCGTTTGCATAAGTATTCAAAGCTTAAAAGTAGCAATAGCGTAACAATGGTCATACCCATGCGTAAAAGCAGTTGATGGGCAGTGTAGGCAAAGCCACTGAGGCTTAACCAGACAAAAAATAAGAAACAGACTGCAAAGCCTATATGCAGTAAAGATTCAATTTTTTTGCGTAGACTCTTGCGCAAAGATTGAGTATGGGGCAGCATCAATTCGCTTTGGGGATGAAGTAAGCTAATTGATATCCAACCCAGATTCAGATTTAGAATTAAAAATGCTAGACGGCCTAATGAGTCCTGATAGGCGGGAATGGGTTGGCCCTGAAGCACGGAATAGATAAATATTCCCAAAAGTGAGATGGGTGTCAACCTTCGGATCGTGGATACAGTAAATTGCAGGCTCTTGGTTTTCCACAAAAAATGTTTATCTCCTATGCCCCCATGCAGACAAAGAATCATAATCCAGTCCAGACAGAACCAGAATAGGCCCAAATCCCACAATCCATGAGCAATGGCCCGACTAAAAGATCCGGGGGGGCACCAGGAAGTCAGTTGATGACTCATAAGTAATAAACATCCTGCACGACTGATGGCCCAGATAATACTTAAAAGGTAGGCCCGAATTGTGATGGTGAAGGAACCAGTATGTTGCCTAAGAGCTTGAATTCCCAAATCTTGAATATGCTGAATCAACTGGGGGCGCACCCAAAAAACAAACAGAATTAACAGAATTGTGAGTATGGTTTCCGGTAGTGCCAAGGGGATTTCCGTCATCAGACAATTGGCCAGGGAAGTCCAGTTCACAGGATGGATAAAGTATTGAAGCGATCCATAGAGATTTTTTAAGTCCACAAACTTTAAGCTGTGGGTAGATCGGATCCACAAGACATGCTCATAAATATAAGTTCGAAACTCATGGGAAACCAGGACTAGCTCATGATGGATGGTTTCCAGATCCATCAGTTTTTGAAAATAGAGGTTACAGTCACTGATGGCAGCATCCCTGAGTTCTTTCTGCTTGAGGGACAGGGCCTCAAATTCAGAAAAAATTTCCTGAGCCACCGGCACTAAGATGGGATTGTCTTCAAGCTCCATCATTGTTAGCTGCACTTGGGCTAGCTGTTTTTGTCTTTGTTGTCCGGTTTTTTGCATTTGCCTAGCATCGGGAAGCTCGATTAGGGTTCTTCTGAGGATTACTCCAATCGATTCACTGCGAATACCTAGTTTGGCACGGTCGCGCAAACGGTAGTACTGACTTTTGATTTGGGTTAGTTGTTTTTTGGCTTCATCAAGCTCACTTGAGATGACTTCAATTTTTCGGGCCAGTCCGTTTTCCCCGGCTCGTAGCTCGGCAATTCTTTTATTCTCTCTGGCGATGGACTGAAGAATGGGGTGAGTATGTCCCGTTTCTGTTTGTGATTGTTCCGCAGCCAAAACAGCTTCTTGGGCTAGGGATTGCCGGGCTTGATTGACAAGTTGCCTTAAATAATTTACTTTCTGCTCCTGCTGGTTTAGTTTTTTCTGTAAGGATTCAATCCGTTGTCGCAAAATCTCGGATCGCAGATCAAAATTGAGCATTTCAAGCTCTAATTTTTGAATCTGCAACTTCAAAAGCCTTTCCTGCAAGGGACTAGTGCTTCTCAGGCCAGAAAGCATTTGTTCCAGAAGCACACGGGATTCAGCCAGTATTTGAGGGGAACTAAGTCTGCGATTTGTCAGTTGACGGAACTCGTTTTGTCTTTCTTCCAAAAGTTTTTGCGACAGAACCCTTTCAGAGTCACGATTTTTCAGCTCGGTATCTAATTCAGAAAAGCTTAGTGAAGTCAGATCTTTGGGATCGGATAAGACATCACTGTCCCCAGTTGATCGTAGGTTCAAAAGGAGCTTGGGCCCCTCCTTCTGAAATCTCTCCTCTTCGCGAATTTGGTTTTCTAAATCCAGAAGCTGGACTTCGATATTGACTGAGGATCTGATTTCTAGAATCGTTTCACTGGAACTTAATGGGGAACTCAGACTCATCATCTGCATCAAGGAACGGGATGGGTTGCCCAAAGATTGGGTACAGAAAGAGATTACTAAAATTATGAACCAGAGCATAGGCCTCATACTAACACTTGATTTTAAAGCCTGAAAAGATTTCTTGCCTGACAGCTTGACGAAGTGGTGCCGGCTTTTTATGATGGATACACAATATAAAATTGTTCCTGGCAGGCATTAGGGTACAGGACCATCCCCCACCCCCAAGTCCGCATTCTGGTGCCTGCTTTTTATGTCAGTTCCTAAATTGTTTGATATCGCAGTTCATCCCCATACCTTTGAGTCCTTAAGTGAATTTGTAGGTAAGGCCGTGGCTTGTGCAGAATCGCAACAGAGGGGGCTTGAGATTCTGAATGTCAACGCCCATGCCATCAATTTGTGTTTCTCTAATCCTCAATTATACAGAATTTTACAGGATGCCCATCAGGTATTCTGTGATGGGGAAGGCGTACGAATGGCCCTCAAACACCGAGGATATGAGCTACCCTACCGTATTACCTATGCTGATTGGTGGCCACATTTATTAAGTTATCTTGAATCCACTGGTCTACGATTTTTTATGTATGGTGCTCGTGAGTCTGTTCTAAATCAGGCGGTTGCAAAGATGAGGCGCGAACATCCTAGGTTAAACCTCTGTGGCTTTTGCCATGGTTTTGTACCTCAAGCAGATGCGGTTAGGCAGATTTCTGAAAGTGGAGCCCAAGTAATTCTGGTTTGTTTGGGAATGCCAGCTCAGGAGTATTTTATCCATAAGACCAAGGATTTGGTTGCACCAGCAGTGTGGTTAAGTGGTGGGGCGGCTTTGGATTATTACACCGGGACCTCCAGTAGGGCCCCGTTATGGTTTTGTGAACGGGGTCTGGAATGGTTCTGGCGTCTTGCCTGCGAACCACAAAGATTGTTTTCCCGCTATGTGATCGGAAATCCATTGTTCCTTTGGCGTACCTATCGTAATATACCGCCTCAACTATGAATATCAATCCTAAGAACATACGCATTTTCTCAATCATTGCACATATTGATCACGGAAAGTCCACTTTGGCGGACCGAATCATCTCCCTGACGGGTACGGTGGAGGATAGGGTCATGCAGGCCCAGCTTTTGGACTCCATGGACCTTGAAAGGGAACGGGGAATCACGATCAAGGCACAGGCTGTGCAATGTATCTTTAAGTCCAAAAATGGGGAAACCTATTATTATTATCTGATCGATACCCCTGGACATGTCGATTTTACCTATGAGGTAAGTCGATCTCTGGCCGCCTGTGATGGAGCTATTCTGGTGGTGGATGCCGCACAGGGTATTCAATCCCAGACCATTGCCAACTATTATCTGGCTTTGGAAAACAATCTGGAAATGCTTCCGGTAATCAACAAAATTGATTTGCCAGCGGCCCGACCTGATGAGGTCGCCAAAGAAGTCGAAGATATTTTGGGAATTGACAGCATGAATTCGGTTCAGGTTTCGGCTAAAAGTGGTATCAACATCGATTTGTTATTGGAAAAAATTCATGAGATTTTTCCAGCACCTGATATCACGGATGGAGCCCCCACCCAAGGTCTGATTTTTGATGCCAAGTATGATACCTACCGAGGTGTCATTGTTTATGTGCGCATGGTGGATGGAGAGATAAAAAAGGGAACCAAAGCGTATATGATGGGAACTGACACCACCTACGAGGTTGTGGAGGTTGGGATTTTCACTCCCAATGAAACCAAGGTCGAAGCCCTTAGAGCCGGCATGGTGGGATATTTTTGCGCTGCTATCAAATCTTTGGAAGATATTCAGATTGGGGATACTGTCACGGATTGGACTAACCCAGCCCAAACGGCTTTGCCTGGATTTAAGCCAATTCGCCAGATGGTGTTTTGTGGTTTGTATCCGGTTGACTCGGAAGACTATGAATTGTTGAAGGTTTCTTTGGAAAAGATGAAACTGAATGATTCGTCGATTTCTTATGAGCCGGATACCTCATCAGCCTTAGGCTTTGGCTTTCGTTGTGGATTTTTAGGTCTTTTACACTCAGATGTGGTACAAGAAAGACTGGAGAGGGAGTTTAACCTGAATCTGGTGGCCACAGCTCCTTCTGTAGTCTACAAGGTCACTTTAAATGATGGCTCCGTGATAGAAATTGATAATCCTTCCAAGCTTCCCGATCCCAATAAATTTCAGGAAATTCAGGAGCCATATGTCAAGGCCACAATTTATATGCCTAAAGAGTATATTGGCTCTATTATGGAGCTTTGTGATAAAAAGCGCGGCTCGTATATCGATATGAAATATCTTGACCCCTTAAGGGTGATGTTGACCTATGAAATTCCCTTAAGTGAGATGATCATAGATTTTTATGATCGCTTAAAATCATACACTCAGGGTTATGCCAGTCTGGACTACGATTTAATCGGCTACAAGCCGGGTAAGTTAGTGCGCATGGAAATTGCCATTTCTGGAGACCCAGTGGACGCATTTACCATGATTGTTCCCCATGATTTTGCCTATGCTCGAGGCAAGGAGCTGGTGGAGAAACTAAAAGAATTGATTCCAAGGCAGATGTTTGAGGTTCCGATTCAGGCTATGCTAGGTGCAAGGGCCATAGCTAGAGAGACCATCTCAGCCATGCGCAAGAATGTGTTGGCAAAATGTTATGGTGGCGATATTACCCGTAAGAAAAAGCTTCTGGAGAAGCAAAAAAAGGGTAAAAAACGCATGAAGATGATTGGTAAGGTAGAGGTACCTCAGGAAGCCTTTCTGGCGGTGCTTAAACTATCTGATTAATGGTGCTCCGGTTCTTAGACTCCCTGATTCGCCTAGTTGTTAGTGTGGTCGGGGTTTGCCTTTTGACCATGGTTGTCATGCTTTCCATACCTGGAAATCCTGTGTTTTCCGTGGCGGAACGAGGCATGGATGCCGCCGAACTACAACGAAGGCAGCAGGAATTGAGCTTATCTGGGACCAAAGAACGGCTGGTTTTTCTGGCGCAAAAACTTTTGTTTTTAGATTTTGGCACCAGCCGAATTACCGGGGAAGATATCGGACGAGAGTTATCTCAAAGACTTTTAAACACAGGTTATCTGGCCTGTTTGTCTTTGCTGCTTTTTTTATGTCTAGGCATTGGGGCCGCGTTTTTTGCTATCTGGTATCAGGGGCGATGGCCCGATCGGTTGATAGATCTCTTGTCTTCCTGGGTTCTGGCAACTCCCGTGTTTTGGTTTGGAATTGTACTGATTGGGGTGTTTTCGCTGAATCTGGGCTGGTTTCCCGTGAGTGGCAGTGACGGAATAGTTTCCATGATATTGCCTGCCCTTACTGTTAGTGTTAGACCAGCAGCCTTTTTATGCAAAATGCTTCGGCAAAGGCTTGCGGAGATTCTGGACAAACGGTTTATAGCTGTGGCCAGGGCCAAGGGATTGAGCCAATCTCGGATTTTATTCTGGCATGTGGCCAGAAATGGGCTTTTACCAGTTATTACAATTTCGGGCATGGAGTTTTCCCAATTGCTGACTGGTGCAGTAGTAGCTGAAACCCTGTTTGCCCTAAAGGGCTTGGGTAGCTACATTGTGTTTGGGGTTGAGTCTCGGGATTATGACATCATTTTGGCCTGCGTATTTGTGAGTGGACTATTGGTCTGTATGGCCAATTCTCTGGCTGATTTTTTAAACCAAATGGCCGATCCGAGGTTGCGACAGTGAGAGTTCTTTCCTTGCTTACTCTTATGGTTTTTGTGCTGGCAGCCCTTTTCCCATTTTGGTTCACCGATCAGTTGCCTAGAGTGCAGAATCTTTCGCTTATAATGGCCCCGGCATCAGAGCATCATGTATTGGGGTGTGACTGGTTGGGTCGTGATGTTTGGGCTCGATTAGTATATGGCAGCCGCGACACCCTACTCATTGGAGTTTCCACCAGCTTTTGCAGCATAGTGGCCGGATTGCTCCTTGGAACAATTGTTATGTTTGGGGGCAACATCCTGAATCGATTTTATGCTGCATTTTTAGATATTGCCCAGGCTTTTCCACCGCTACTGGGGGCCATTTTATTGGCATCCAAGCAGAGATGCATCCAGCATGGATGCCAATAAAATGGCCCCCAG
>DITF01000302.1 GCA_002422125.1 bacterium UBP17_UBA6191 | reverse complement strand
TGCCCAACCTGCAAAATAAAAATTATTTAGGCGATCCTTCCGATAGCTTGCACATGAATGTAATTGCGCTCATGAAATGCTTATCTGACGAAACCAGGCTCAACTGCTTAAAACTAATTGTCCTCAAGGGCGAGTTTTCCGTAGGAGATCTCAGCCAGACTCTAAATCTGTCCCAACCCCGTATCTCCCGACACCTAGCACAGCTTAGGCAACAAAAAATTCTTTTGGATCGTCGCCAAGGACAATGGGTCTTTTACGGGCTGCACCCCGAGCTTCCTCGTTGGGCCGTAGATTTAATTCAAACCGCTGTAGTTCCTCTTGATCTGGAAATTCTTAGTCAGGACTGCCAAGAGGATCCTGAACTCTGCCTCTTGTAGTCTGTGCCACCAGAATTCCCAAAAGAATTAAAACTCCTCCGATTAAATCAGTGGCTTTCAGGGTTTCTCCTAGCCAAAACCAGGCAAACAGGCAGGCACTTAGGGGTTGAACATAGATAAACAATACGGCTTTGGACAAAGGCATGCGTTTTAATACCCAATACCAAAGAGAATAGGCAATGGCCGTACACACAAGACCAAGATATAGAATCGCACTCCAGGGAAATGTTGGGCCCACCACAAATGGTATATGCCCAAAGACAATGCTTGTTATCAAAGCCAGAATCCCTCCGGTAAGATAGGCAATAAACGCCATCAAAAAAGGGTGCATGGATACCATCGACTTTTTTGAAATCGGTCCTTGCAACGACTCCAAAAATACGCTAATCAAAATGATCAAATTTGGCAAAAGCTCACCACCAAAAAATGATGCAGACCCCATGGCCCCAGATAGCACCAATACCCCACTCAAAATCAAGACCAATCCAATAAGCACGGTTCTGGTAATTACTTCTCCTAAAAAAAGCCAGGCCAATACCAATCCAAAAACCGGTTCTGTCACAACCAGAATTCCTGCGCTGCTAGCCCGCCCCTCCTGAATTCCAAAAAGCTGAAGCCCAGGGCTTAAAAAGTAGCAAAGAAATCCAATTGATACGGCTCCAAAAATACTTCTGAGACTAACTTTTCCCTGTGAATCTTTTCTGATCTCATTACGAAGAATCCACAAAATGGGCAGTGTTGCCAAGGCCCCGATTAAAAATCGGAGTGCCAAAATCAGAGGAACCGGCAATACCAGGGACGCTTCTTTTTGAAAAACATAGGACAAGGACCACAAAAGATTGCAGACTAGGGCGACCCCGGCAACCATCATTTTATGGCGGGCCTTTGAAATAGACGACTTAAAATCTCAGCACTGCGTAGCATTTTTTCCGCAAAGGGTAGACCAATCACGGGCTGTTGCGTTACGGAATCTAAAAACTCCGCGGCATAGCCTTCCATTAATAAAAAACGATAATCAATCGTGATTTCATCTCCGGCATTCATGGGCTTCACTGCTATGGTAAACCCAAGATGGTAGTGACAATTGGGCTCAAAAGAGTGATTCATATAACACTCTCTATCCCAATGGGTAGAAACCACAAAATGCTGATCAAACCACTCCACAGACGCGGCCTGTAAATTTGCCGGAAGATTGTTAAGTTCATCAATCTTTAAAACCTTGTAAATGTTAGTTGGGGCGATCACAAACTGACCGGCTGCTACAGGCTCACTCACAAAATAACCAGTACCGCCAATATGAATCTTAGAGGGGGCAGCAAAACAGGGGACCACAACAAATGCACTGGACTCAGACACAGAATGCTCCTTTGAACAAAGCCTAAATCACGATGCGATATAACACAGACGATTGATCAATTAAAAGAACTTTCATTTACAATTTATATTCCTGCGAGTACTCTTTTAGAGATGGTTAAGACAACTATGGCAGGAATCACGACCACCCTCAAAGCTCTGGGTGAACCTTTTCGATTGACCTGCCTATTGCTTTTGCAACAAGAAGGTGAGCTCTGTGTCTGTGAGCTCATGGAAGCCCTTGATGTACTTCAACCCAAGGTTTCCAGACATCTTCTGGTCCTTAAACAAGCTGGGCTAGTACTTGATCGTAGACAGGGTCAATGGATCTATTACAAATTAAATCCTGATGTACCTGATTTTGTTCGAGCATCCTTGATGTTTGCTCAGGCGGAACATTTTGTCGATCTTGCTACAGCCTCTCAAAGACTCGCCAATATGGCCAACCGACCTTATCCTCCGGCCTGCTGTAATTAAGAACTTGTTTGACATAGCCCCATTATATTCGTAAAATCGAATATACGAATTTTGGGGGCTTTATAGTGGCATCAATTCCAGCCATGGGGATTTTTGAAAAGGGACTCTCGATTTGGGTTGGATTATCTATTTTATCCGGCATTCTTTTAGGCCAGTGGTTCCCTACTTTTTTTGAGTGGGTTTCAATTCAGGAAGTGGCTAAAGTCAATCTGCCCATTGCCGTTTTAGTCTGGATCATGATATTCCCCATGATGGTAAAAATTGACTTTCGATCCCTAAGAGATGTGGGAAAACGGCCTCAGGGACTCATTCTGACCGTGTTCATTAACTGGTTGGTGAAACCCTTTACCATGGCTTTTTTGGGCTATCTGTTTTTCAGAATTCTGTTTGTAAATCTGGTGTCTGAGGCCGAGGCCACTCAATATATTGCAGGAATGATTCTTTTGGGAGTTGCCCCCTGCACCGCCATGGTCTTTGTCTGGTCACAGCTCACTAAGGGTGATCCCAACTATACTCTGGCCCAAGTAGCTGTAAATGATCTAATCATGGTTTTTTTATTCGCGCCCATTACTGCCCTGCTTCTGGGAGTAAGTAGTATTTCTGTTCCCTGGGACACCCTGGTTCTATCGGTAGTCTTGTATGTAGTTCTGCCCTTGATTGCTGGCTATATTACAAGAATCAGACTTTTACAAACCAACTCCCTCACAGTATTTGAAAACAAGGTAAAGCCCTTGGGAATTGCAGGGCTTCTAGGTACCGTAATTCTTCTGTTTGGACTTCAATCTAATGCCCTTATCTCCAATCCCTTGGTCATGGTGTTAATTGCAATTCCTTTAATCCTTCAGGCTTATGGGATTTTTTTTATTACCTATTTTCTGGCAAAAAGAATCGGATTGACACACAACATTGCTGCACCGGCCAGTCTGATTGGAACATCAAATTTTTTTGAACTAGCTGTAGCCGTAGCAATTTCATTGTTTGGGCTGACTTCCGGCGCAGCCTTAGCAACTGTAGTCGGGGTATTGGTGGAGGTGCCGGTAATGCTGTCACTTTGTGCCTTTGCCAATAAAACCCGACATTGGTTTATTGCCACTGCCAAAACCGAAGGAGAAAAATGAGAGTTGGAATCAATGGAATGGGAAGAATTGGCAGGCTGTCGCTTCGGGCGGCCCTTGGAGCAGTTAACCGATCCGAAAATGATCCGCGCATGACAAACCGGCTTAATGTAGTCCACTTGAATGAAATCAGGGGCGGTGCCAGCTCAACAGCCCACCTTCTGGCCTTTGATAGTGTACAGGGCCGCTGGAGGGCCAATATTCAAAGCCATAGTAACAATGAAATTCAAATAGATGATCACAAATTGAGTTTTTCAGAACATGCTGCCAGCCATGAAATCCCATGGGGCGATTATGGGGTTGATCTGGTATTAGAATGTACCGGTAAATTTTTAAGTCCTGAAACTATTGAAGGACATTTTAAGCGCGGAGCAAAACGGGTAATTGTCGCCGCCCCCTTGAAGGTCGGGGATGTTCTAAATATTGTTTTGGGCATCAACCATGAATTATATGACCCCCGCAAGCATAAAATTGTGACCGCCGCTTCCTGCACAACCAACTGTCTGGCACCAGTTGTCAAAGTTATAAAGGATCACTTAGGCATTCGCCACGGACAGATCACAACCATCCATGATCCTACCAATACTAATCTGATCGTGGATGCCCCACATAAAGACCTCAGACGAGCCCGCAGTGCCATGTTAAGTCTGGCCCCCACAACCACTGGCAGTGCCACTGCTATTGGACTGATTTACCCTGAACTCAAGGGTAAGTTGAATGGTCATGCCGTCCGCGCTCCCGTGTTAAATGCTTCCTTAACAGATTGCGTATTTGAGCTCCAACGCAAAACAACAGTAGAAGAAGTTAACTCCTTGTTCAAAGAGGCCTCTTTAGGGGCCTTGGCTGGAATTTTAGGCTACGAAGAACGGCCTCTGGTAAGTGCCGACTATTGCGGTGATACCAGAAGCGCCATTGTGGATGCGCTTTCCACCATGGTGACCGACGACACACTTTTAAAGGTGTACGCCTGGTACGATAATGAGATGGGCTACTCCTGTCGTATGGTGGATCTGGCCTGCTACATGGAACAAATCGGTATTTAAATGACAGACGGCATTCGCAACTACCTGATAGTGACCTTGGCCTACTGGGGGTTTACGCTTACGGATGGGGTTCTGCGAATGCTTGTGCT
>DITF01000254.1 GCA_002422125.1 bacterium UBP17_UBA6191 | reverse complement strand
TGTGATTATTACCTCCAACCGTGAGGTGATATCTGAGTATGTTCAGATTTTGGGTAAAGAAATAGATAGAATGGCTCCTTTGTTTGCCCACCGCAAGGTTAGGCAGTTGCAATGGGGTGGTGGTTCGCCCACCCATCTTACACCGGAAGAAATTATATGGCTTTCGCAAAAGCTTCGCTCAGCTTTTACCTTCACTCAGGATTGTGAAGTGGGTATTGAAATTAACCCACAATATACAACCGGTGAGCTTTTGGATGCGATCTCAAATGCTGGGTTTAACCGCATTTCCATGGGCATTCAGGACTTTGATCCCAAGGTGCAGAAGGTGATCAACCGTATCCAGCCTTATGAACAGGTTGTTTCTGTAATGCAGATGGTCCGGGAACGGTTTTTGGGTCGTAGCGTCAATTTTGATCTGATTTACGGTTTACCTTATCAAACCAGAGAGAGCTTTAAAGAAACTCTGAAACAGGTGCTTGAGCTAGGTCCAGACCGTATGGCTCTTTACAGCTATGCCCATGTCCCCTGGTTAAAGCCTTTGATGAAACTGTTTCCTGAGGGTAGTCTGGCGGACCAGATCGAAAAAATGGCTATTTTTACGGATTCCGTTGATACCATGCTGTCTCACGGGTATCAATTTATTGGACTGGATCACTTTGCAAAAGTGGAAGATCCCTTAGCTAAAGCTTTTGATGACAAAAGCCTGCACCGAAATTTCATGGGTTATACGACCATGAAGGGTCTTGATCTGATTGGGATGGGGATGACTTCTATATCCCAGGTTGATACGAGCTTTTTTCAGAATCATAAAAAATTATCTACCTGGAGAGAGGCTGTGGAGTCTTCTAAAATACCTGTCCACAAGGGACATATCTGCTCAGAAGATGACAGGCTGCGTCAAAGGGTGATCGATCAGATTTTATGCCAGCTATCCTATGAAGAGGATGGGTTTTCCGATAAATTCCGCCTGGAGTACAGCGAGCTTAAACCACTTGAGGAGCAAGGACTAATAATTCTTACCTCTAGCGGCCTGAAGGTGACAGACTTGGGAAGATTTTTTATTCGCAATGTCTGCTTACCATTTGATACCTATTTCAGGGAACAACAAAAATCAGTTAAGCCTATGTTTTCGCAAACCGTGTGAGGGGTTTGAGACAGGCTCCTAGCTTGCCATCTCCTCGGTTTCTTCTTGTTCTACCATCTCATTGATACTGAGCTGAGATAAGGAAACGGGAATATCTTTATCGCTTTTAATGTTTGTTGCTTCTGGTGCAGGTTTCAATTTTTTAGATTTTGTCATCAATTTCCTCCATTAAAATCGATCAGGATTTCACAGCCATCCACAGAGGGGGTTATGCTAAAGGCTGAATCCTGGGGGCATGCCGATTGTAACAATCTGCGGATTGCCAAGTTTTCAGAGTTCGCTATGCTTCTCACCCTTTTGTAACCCATTGTCCGTGCGTATTCTATCAGGCGCTTAACCAATTCTTTGGCCAGACCTTGTTTTCTATATTCTTCTCCAATTACAACCGACATTTCACAAATGTCTTCACCCTTTTGGGCATGATATCTGGCCACACCAATAATTTTGGCCCTAAACTCTCCCGGTTCAAAGATGCCTAAAGCCATAGCCGTCTTGTAATCAAGCGTTACCATGTCCGAGGCTTTCTGTTGCGGCATACTTTTTATGCTGCCTAAGTATCTCTCTTGTATTGTATGCAAATTATGTGAATAAAAAAAGTCCTGGAGCAATCTTTCGTCAGCCGGTTTTAAGGGGCGGATTTTCAGATTGGCATCTGGTATGGAAATCTGGGTTTCCATGTTCTTAGGATAGTTAAATTCAGGATTGAGTACCTGTTGGTTGAAATAGACATATTTGGTCTGTTTCACAAATTCCAGTAATTCTTTTCTGAAGTCAGGATGAGCGATAGAAATCAATTCTACCGCTCTTTCCCTAATGGATTTTCCATGTAAATATGCCACTCCAAATTCAGTCACGATGTAATGGGCATCCCCTCTAGATGTAACGACTCCTGCCCCAGAAAAGAGTTCGGGTACAATTCGAGAAATTGTTCCATCCTTGGCCGTGGCCGGTAGAGCAATGATGGGTTTTCCGCCTCTTGAGCGAGCCGCACCGCGCATAAAATCCACCTGTCCTCCAATTCCAGAGTAAAACTTCTTGCCAATGCTGTCGGCACAGATTTGCCCGGTTAAATCGACCTGTAGGGCTGAGTTTATCGCTACAACTTTATCATTTTGGGAAATGATAAAAGGGTCGTTGGCATAATCAGATGGGTAAAATTCTACCAGAGGATTTTCGTGAATAAAATCATAGAGTCGTTTTGAGCCTCTGACAAAGGAGGTCATGGTGCGGCCCTTAAGGATTTTTTTGGTCTGGTTTGTAACAACCCCAGATTCGATCAGAGGAATTAGTCCATCTGAAAACATTTCTGTATGTACCCCAAGGTTCCTCTTGTGTCCGATATTTTTTAAAACAGCATCGGGAATTGCTCCAATTCCCATCTGTAAAACTGAGCCATCTTCAATCAATTGGGCTATGTTTTCCCCAATCCTTGAGTTAATGTCATCCAAGGGAGTTGGCTCAAGTTCGGGAATAGGGTAATCGGCGTGAACCACCATGTCCAGTCGAGAGTAGGGAATAAATGTCTGGCCAAAGGTTCTGGGCATTTGCGGATTGATTACGGCAATGATTCGTTTGGCACTATCTACCGCGGCTCTGACAATGTCTACACTGACCCCTAAGCTACACATTCCGTGTTTGTCGGGAGGGGTGACACTAATCAGGGCTGTATCAAGATCAAAGCAGGGGGAGCGAATCAGGCCGGGTATTTCGGACAGAAAAATTGGAATGTAATCCGCAATTCCTTCCTGAACCGATTTGCGAACATTTTCACCGATGAAAAAGTTCATGGAGCGCAGATTGTCCTTCAGATCCTCACAGACATACTGGGCCTGACCCAAAGTGAAAATGTTAAAGACTTGGTTGTCACGAAAGTGCTTTCCTTCATGATACAGGGCTTCAACCAGAGGCACTGGAACAGAAGAACCCGAACCCAAAAAAATGCGTTTCCCAGGCTTAATTGAGAGCACTGCTTCTGAGGCACTGACAACAAGAGGCATAATCACTTCCCGAACTAGTCCATTTGTACTAAATCGTCAGGATTATACCTCTTATGTCAAGTAACTACCAAAGCCATACCGCAAATCGTTCATCTGCTCCATGATGGAGCAAATAGTTGACCATTTTTGGATGTTGATTCTCCAAGGCTAAACTCAGAGGTGTATTGCCAAAACAATCCATTTGATTAGGGTTGGCCCCAGCGTCGATCAGCATTTTCACAACCGACAGATTGCCGTCTTGGGATGCAGCAAACAGGGCAGATGCCCGATACAAATCGGTAAAGCTGATATTCTTTTGCACAGGAGCAAGAACATCGTGTACACCATCCGTAAAACATCCCAGTCGATTAAAGTGGGCGAAATTCTGAATGTGCCGTGGCAGGTATACATTGTCTATGGGAATCAGGACATAGTTTTCCTGAGAATCATAAACAGTTACTAGTTCAAAATGGCGACTGGCTGGGCAAGAACTGTCCATTTTACAGGCAGACGATTGCATAACCAGCATAGTACCCATTAAAAGGTTCAGGAAAAACAGCACCGCAAAAAGCGCTTTATGTGTCATCTCATCCTCCCCAGTTTTCTATATCCTAACATAATTTTTTTCTTAGCACATCCTCGAGCTTAATTAGATCCTTGGTAAAGTTTCGGATACCCTCTGCCAGTTTTTCGGTAGCCATTGCATCTTCATTTAACATCCAGCGAAATATTTTTTCATCCATGGGAATTCTGTCGATATTCATGGATTGGGCTTTTTCCTCGTCCAACTTCTTTTCCAGAGGTGTTTGGTTGTCCTGAAGCTCTTGCAGCAGTTTGGGGGCAATAGTGAGGTAATCACACCCGGCCAGTTCTTGAATCTCTGAGATATTGCGAAAGCTCGCGCCCATCACAATGGTGGGGATATCAAATTTTCTGTAGTAGTTGTAAATGGCAGTGACCGAGACCACTCCTGGATCTTCCGAACCTGCGTAATCCAGTCCCGTGCTCTTTTTGTACCAGTCTAAAATCCGGCCGACAAAGGGGGAAATCAGAGTAATTCTGGCATCGGCACAGGCTATTGCTTGGGCCATGGAGAACAAAAGAGTCAAATTACAATGAATTCCGACTTTTTCCAAAATTTCAGCCGCTTTGATTCCTTCCCAGGTTGAGGCAATTTTTATCAGGATTCGTTTTCTGTCAATTCCAGCAGCCTCATACATGGAAATAAGCTTTCTGGCCTTCAAAACCGTTTTTTCCGTATCAAACGACAAACGGGCATCTACTTCGGTTGACACTCGTCCAGGCACAATTTTTAGAATCTCGAGCCCAAAATTGACACTAAGTCTATCCATTACATCATCAAGATTTTTTTCCTTGAGGGCTGAATCTACCAGATCCTGATATTCAGGCATCTGGGCGGCCTGATAAATCAGGGATGGATTGGTAGTAGCATCGGTTGGGGTGTATTTTTCAATGGATGCAATGTCACCTGTGTCGGCAACCACAATGGTGTATTGTTTTAAGGCTTCGAGTTGATTCATTTAGGATCCTTTTGTATGTCTTTTTTTAAACAGTTCAATTAAACCACTGGTGGAGCTATCGTGGGAACTTGATTTACCATCAAACTCAGAAAGAATAGACTTGGCCAATTTTTTACCCAACTCAACTCCCCACTGATCAA
>DITF01000040.1 GCA_002422125.1 bacterium UBP17_UBA6191 | reverse complement strand
TTTAATGGAAACAGAAGTAAAATAGAACTATGAAAGTACAATTTCTAGCCCGTCTCACCAAGCAGGATACTGGTAAATTAAATGTCTTTTCCACAGCCATAGTTTCTCAGTTTCAATCTGAAAAACTGGCTTTTATATTTCTGTATTACAGTGGAATGAAGCAGGATTTTTGGGTTCATTTTGACGAGTTCAGCCAGGAGCGGGTACAGTTGTCCAGAATTCATCTGGATGTAATGCCCGTTTCTGAGGCTGAAATTCAGAGTTTACAAAGGCTTGGCCTTAAAGAAACTGGCATTTTAAATCCTTTGGATCTAATCGAAGAGTTTGAAGCCAGAATGGGCGAAATTTTAAGAACCCGCTCTGGGGAATATTATTTAGAGGGGGAGATTCTGGATGAGGAATCGGACTGATCGGAATCCAAAAGGTCTACATACTGGTTGCGAAAGTATTCCCAGAATTCTTTTTTTGCCGCAATCAGCTCTGCGTAGGTTCCATTCTCCACCACCTGTCCCTGTTTTAATACCAGAATACGATCGACTGATTTGATGGTAGCCAGACGATGGGCAATGATCATGGCCGTTTTTCCCTGCATAAACGAGTCTAAGCGATGTTGTAAAAATCCTTCGGTCAGCATGTCTAGATTGGCTGTGGCCTCATCTAAAAGAAAAATAGCCGAATCTTTCTGAAACACCCTGCCAAAAGAGATCAGTTGTCTCTCCCCACTGGAAAAATTACCCCCACCCTGAGTAATAAGTGAATCAACCGATATTCCCGGCATCAATCCTTCAGAAAAAACGGCCTGAGCGTAATCAATACAGCCCTGGTTCCGACTAATCTCAAACATGCTTAAATTTTGCAGTAGAGTACCACTAAAGAGGTAGACATCCTGAAGCACAAAACCAATACTTTGCCGCAGTTCCTTTCTAGGAATCTGTTCAATGGGAATTCCACCAATCCGAATCGCTCCTGACTGAGGGGTATAAAAGCGATTCAAAAGACGAATCAAAGTTGACTTGCCGGCCCCCGTGCGACCCACAATGGCAACTTTTTCACCGGCTTTGATAGAAAAACTCATTTGTTTTAAAACCGTTTCTTCCCCATAACTGAAATCCACTCGATCAAAGACAATATCAAACTTCTGAGGCAGGCGGCCCAGACATTCTTTGTCTTCCTTTTCTGGCTCTACCTGAAGAATTTCATAGATGCGTTTCATGGATGTCAGGGCGTTTAAAACCTCGCTAAAAAAACCAGATAAATGCCTGATTGGGGTCATCAGGCGGTGCACAAAGGCAATAAAAGCCACCAACTCCCCAAATGTCAGACCTTCATAACTCAATTGGCGTACACCATCAAACAAAATCAGGGCTAAAAGCAAAGAGGAAAAAAACTCAACCAGCGAAAAATAAGTCGGCTCTAGGCGATTTAAGCGATGATTGGCCTCGGTCAGTTCACGGGAGGCCAGAAAAAAATCATCTCCCACTCCCTTTTCACGGGCAAAACCTCGGATTGTATAACCACCTTCTAAAATCTCTGTGAAACCAGTAGCCAACTGGGACATGAGCTTTTTGGTATGCAAATAACCCCTTTGCATTTTTTTACCCAGCCAACTTGTCAAAACAATTAACAGTGGCATGCTCAAAGTCACCAAAAAGGCCAGCCGCACATCAAGCCAGAACATCATGGCCAGAATACCAAAAACAGCCAATGTGTCTGATATCAAGCGAATCAAAGAACCAGACAATACATTTTGTACCGCTTCCACATCTGAGCCTAATCTGACCACCATCTGCCCTGAACGAACCCCATGAAACCAAGCATAGGGTAAAGAAATCAGATGCGCATATACCTTGGCACGAATGCTTCGTACAATATTACATCCGGCAATTCCAGTCAGATAACCCTGCCAGTATTGGGCCAGATGGTTGGCAATAATTAGCATCAAAAACCAGAAGGCCAGATTGATAATCTCTTGGGTGCTATCAGGCACAACTGATAAATCCACCGCTTTTTGTATAAACCAGGGTTGAATGATTCTAAAACCCTGAACCACAGGAACTAAGAATAAAGCCACAATAAGATGACCCTGCCAGGCCTTCGCTTCTGCCCAAAACCACTTGATAAGCTGCATCAGACAAAGTCCCTTTGCAGATCATAATTTGCCCGGTAATACTCATTGGTTTTCATTAGCTCCGCATGAGTCCCATCCCCCTCAATCGTATGATCCTTAAGAACCAGAATTCTCTGGCAATGTTTTAAAGTTGAAATACGATGCGAACTGATAATCAATCCACCCTGGCCCCTCTGGGCCATCAAGTTCTTTAATATTTTTTCCTCAACAACTGTGTCAAGGGCTGAAAAACAATCATCCAGAATCATCAGAGCCGGTTTTCGCAACCAAGCCCTAGCAATGGCAATTCTTTGTTTCTGACCAGTGGAAAGACGAACGCCTCGCTCTCCAACTATTGTTTGCAAACCTTCACGAAAGCCTTCAATATCCTCTCTCAAACAGGCAAAATCAACTGCCGCCTGAATTTCCTCCTCGGAATGCTGTCCATAAAAATCCAGATTATCGCGAATCGATCGAGAAAACAAAAAGAGCTCTTGAGAAACATAGACAACCGAGGCCCTTAAACGGGCCAGATTTTTTTCGCTGATAGGTTCTTCATTCACCATAATCTGTCCCTTAGTGGGAGCAAAAAAACCCATCAACAATCTGAAAAAGGTGCTTTTACCAGCACCAATTGGACCAAATATCCCAACTGTCTGCAAGGAGCTAAACTTCAAACTATCGATTCTCAACGCCACCTTGGGTTGTAGGGGATACATAAATTCCAGGGATGAAAACTCATAACGGACTTCAGGGTAACCTAAAGCCTCCCCCTGTCCCTTTTCTTCTTCCATGGCATACCGCTTCAAAAGCCTTTGCATGGAGGTATAACCACGGTTAAAGGTGGACACCCCAAAGCCTACTGAAATAGATGCAAACAATAGATATCCAATGTAACCATGCAGGGCTAAAAAGTCTCCACGACTGATTACGCCACTTTGAATCATGGGGACACCATAACGAATCACAGCCCACTCCCCTAAAGAAGCTAGAAAAATCATACCGGGAAGCATGATTATGTCTAGTCGGGCAGCCTTCCATGAGGCTTGATAGTGCAAATCAACTCTGCGACTATACTCATCAGCCATGGATTGCCTGGAACCATGAGAATGAATCACATGAATTCCGTGTATGCTTTGAGTGGTGAAATCAGCTAGTTCTCCCTGTCTCTCTTTTACCTCAAGATTCAAATGATAGAGTCTTTGATTGAGGTAGGCCACCCAGATTAGAAGGATTGGATACGGAGCCACACAATACATGGTCAACTCGGGAGAAATCTGCCACATAAATGGTAGGGAAACACCGTAAAGAA
Organism: bacterium UBP17_UBA6191; assembly: GCA_002422125.1. GTDB lineage: Bacteria > Muiribacteriota > UBA6191 > UBA6191 > UBA6191 > UBA6191. Next base: position 796 of record DITF01000040.1, on the reverse strand, counting down.
GCAGGATATTGCCAGCTTGCACAAATCCAAAACCTACCAGCAATCTTACTTGAGTTGTATCCTCAAGCATATTGGTGATTAAGTCCCCACGAGTAGCCTGATTGATGGCCGATGCCTTAGCCCCTAAAATCTTCTGCATTAACTTATGCCGCAAATCATGTTCCTGTTCACGACAGGCGTAATAAATCAGAATCCTCGATGCAATACGAAACACAGCCAAAAGAGCCGCTGCTAAAAGGATTAAGACTGGGTAATATAAAAAATTGCCATTTAAGGATGCAATTACATCACGGTCAATAGCCTCCTTCACCAATAGAGGAATTGTGGCCATCAAGGCATTTGTCAGAAAAAGACAAAAGAAGGATAAAAAATAAAGTCTGCTGTAAGGCAGACAGGATATAAGCATTTCGCGCAAAACAAACATGGATTTATTTACTCAGTCTCATTGGGCCGTCAGAATACTTCTGATTGCAAAGCTCTGGCAAGTCTATTCCAATAAATTTGGGGCTTGCAGGTCTTCCTTTAAGCCATCCAGAAATAACCTAAGTCGTTTTAAAACCTCTGGTTTACGAATCAGCATCTTTTGAATCAAAAGTTCATGTTGAGCCACAAAATCCAAATCCAGCCCTTGAAACAAAGCCTTGAACTCAAGGACTTTTTCAAGCATGATTTCAGAAAAATCGGCCCATAGTGCTTGCCAAGGAATGCTGAATCGATAGGAGTTTTTTCTAAGAATCTGAATCAGGGCATCCAGATAAATAACATCAAAACCCTTGTGACGAAACCTCAGAGAATC
>DITF01000169.1 GCA_002422125.1 bacterium UBP17_UBA6191 | reverse complement strand
CGGCCATCTTTTTTAACTGGCCTCAGAAAGCGATTAAACTTATTTACAAACCCTTGTCTGCTGGTGCAAAGACCAGCCTCTTTAAAGACACGAACAACCTGAGATACATCCCATAAATCCATAACTGAATGGTAAAAGATACTGAAGTAATTTTGAACCATGCTGATTGGCTTCCCGGACACAATTCTTCATTCTGATTCTGTTCTGAATAGTCCACTAAAAAACAGCGAAACCATGCCATAATTGACACATTTCATAATGTCACTTAACATTTCATTATGTATGTTGTCCTTTGCGCAGCCCACCATTCCCTAAACGATGATATCGCCAGGCTATCAATTCCCGAAAATCAGCAAACAAAGTGGGCCGTTGTAAACTATGCTTGTCTTTCATCTCCCAAGGCCGACTATTTGTTTTCCATGCACGCCGATATGGTTCGTCGCATGAGGCACGCCAGAAGAGATACTGGCTTTGCAGATTGGCATAGCCTCAAAACTTTTGCGCCAATATTTAGCGGAGGCGTGGATATTGTCTGGCCTTATTTACCGAGCAAACGAAGGGGAACCACCGGCAGCTCCAGCCTGTACGCAGCCCTCACCCTGCTTCAGATGGGTTTTGATAAAATCCTGACCGTTGGATTGCGTCTTGATGGCCGTTACGAGGCATTCCGTCCAGCTTGGCACCATGTTTACAATCACAATGAATTTGGCTTTGCTGATCGTGTTGTGTTTGCCGGCCAAGGTAGTGCCCCGTGGCTGTAAAGAAGGGCAAACCGAAGGATAAGCCACTAACCTTGAAGCAGAAATGTTTTGTGGAAGAATACCTGGTTGATTTCAACGGTCGCCAGGCCGTGGTTCGAGCTGGGATCAAAACCAAAAACCCTGACCAGATGGCGTATCAGTGGCTACAGTTGCCTTCAGTTTCAAAGGCAATTGAGCAAGGTTTACGGTTTCGTCTGGCATCTGCTAGGCTCAGCTCTGAGATGCTGATTGAAGAGTTGGCCAGAATTGCAAGATCAGACATCACCCGGATTGCTGAATGGGGGAAAGGTGGTCTGAGGCTCAGAGATTCAAAAACCTTGGGAATTGCTGACTCAGCCTGTATTCAGGAAATTAGCCGCGATAAAAGGGGTGGTATCAAGATCAAGCTACATTCCAAGATGGATGCCATTAGGACCCTGATGGAGTATATGGGGATTACGACTCCTGATGCATCCATGCCCACAGAGGATTCCCCGGATTCGATTGGTTTCATAATTCAGCCCAAGGTAGAAGATGAAGCATCATAGCGTTAATCTGTTGTGGCATCAGGGCATGTTTGTCATGGACTGCGATACACCTTACATACTATTGTTGGGTGGATTCGGCTCAGGAAAAACCCTTGGATTCTGCGCTAAAGCTGTCTATTTAGCTTATCTCAACCTCGGGGGTGTTGGGGCGATTATGGAGCCAACAGGCCCCCTGATTAAGGATATTTTAGTTCCGGCCATGGATGAATTTCTGGAAGGTGCCAAAATTCCCCACAAGTTTCAGGCCAATAACGGAAACCCCAACTACATCCTTCGGTTTCGACGAGGCACGACAACAATATGGTGCCGTTCTGCTGAGAACTGGAGGCGACATATTGGTTCAAATCTGTCATTTGTCGGAGTGGATGAGATTGATACGATCAAGAAGGATGAGGCAACGGCAATGGTCAGGAAGGTCAATGCCAGGCTTAGAAAGGGCGAAAAGCTTCAGTTCTTTTGTGCATCTACTCCAGAAGGGTTTAAATTCTGCTATGAGTTTTTTGAAAAGTCGGGAGATCCGGACAGAAAGACAATTCGAGCCAGGACAAAAGACAACCCTCACCTGCCAGCAGATTACATCCCTAGGCTGGAAAAGCTTTATCCACCAAATTTGATTGCAGCCTACCTAGATGGCCGGTATGTCAATCTGACCTCTGGCAATGTTTATCCAAACTTCTCCCGCGCCACTCATGACACCCCAGTAACTGAAAATGGAATTGAACCACTGCATATTGGCATGGACTTTAATGTGACCAATATGAGTGCCGTTGTTCATGTCACCAGGCGATGTGATAAGACTGGTCTTGAGCTGGCTTTTGCGGTGGATGAGTTCTCAAAGCTTTACGACACCCCGGCCATGATTGCGTCCATTAAGAACCGCTACCCGGGCAGGATGATTATTGTCTACCCGGATGCTTCTGGCCAGCAACGACATACCACCGGAGCCAGCCAAACAGATTTATCGCTTCTGAGGCAAGCGGGATTTACCGTAGTTGTCGACGGCACTAATCCGGCTATCAAGGATAGGGTTTTGTCCATGAATACAGCCTTTTGTGATGCTTCAGGATTTGTCCGCTACCGTGTCAATGTCGTGAAGTGTCCCAAATATGCAGAGTGTCTTGAGCAGCAGATTTACAAAGATGGCATGCCAGACAAGGCCAATGACACGGATCACCCAAATGATGCGTCAGGCTATTTCATCAATCAAAAATTTCCGGCTGGAAGAACCGGCTTAACATCAGTGAGGTTTAAAGTATGATCGACTCCCCCAGTATTCAATCGCTAAACGCCAAAACAATGGAGCCTTGGTTGATTGTTTGTGATGATGTCAGCAAGGGCACTCATCACATGAGGCAAAAGGGCAAAATCTATCTACCCAAAGAAGAAGGGGAAGAAGAGTGCGACTATAAGAACAGGCTGGATCGCTCCACAATTTATCCAGCATTTCGCTGCACGGTCAGATCCCTTTCCGGTATGGCTATCAGAAAGGGCGTGGAGATTCCCAAAGAGATCCCTGATGAAATGAAGGTTCATTTTGACTCCATTGATGGCTCCGGCACGGGATTTGTTGAGCTTGTCTCACAGTTATTTATGGAGTGTATCGGCAGGGGCATGTCCATCATTCTGGTCGATTATCCCAAGGAGGATCCCGAAATAAAAACCGAGGCAGACAGACTTAAATCTGGGCGTAGGCCCTATTGGTCTGTATACAAGGCCAGCCAGTATGTCAGCCACAGGCTAAAGATTATAGCCGGTAGACAGGTTTTGGAGCAGTTGGTACTCAAGGAAGAAATTCAGACCACGAACGGTATTTTTGGGGAAGAAACTGTTACCCAGTACAGGGTTTTAAGGCCAGGTGAATTTGAAATATGGAGGCCAGTAGAACAAAATGGACAGGTCTCGTTTGAGAAAATTAAGGAAGAGAGCGGAAAAACTTCACTTGATGAGATACCCGCAGTTGTCTGTTATGGTGAAAAGATGGGCCCATTGCTGGCTCGTCCTCCGCTTCTGGACTTAGCTTATCTCAATATTGAGCATTACCAGAAGAGATCGGACCAATCAAACCTACTGCACATTGGCTCGGTGCCAATTCTGACAATGTTGGGATTCGATAAGTCTGATGTCCAAAGAGTTTCTGTGGGACCCGCCAGAGCATTGGTGCATCATAACCCGAATGCAAAAGTGGGTTACACTGAGGTCTCTGGAAATGCTTATGCCGCGATCCGGGAGAATATCAAGGATTTGGAGACGCACATGGCTTCTCTTGGGCTTTCCATTCTGGCGGCCAAGTTTGATAACCAGCGAACAGCCAGAGAGGCTTCAATTCATGAGGGCCAACAGACCAGCGACCTGCGCGAGATATCCATCAGCGTAAATTCAGCCATCAAGGAAGCTTCAAGAATTCATGCCAAGTGGATGGGTTTTGATCTTGAGTCTTTTCCATCACTCAACATAGATTTGTCATCAGTAATGCTGGATCCGCAGGTTATTGCCCATCTAAGCCGCATGGTTGAAGCAGGTCAACTTTCACTTGAAACAATGTGGGAAACCTTGCAACAGGGCGAAATACTGCCAGATGGATTCGATTCTGAGGTTGAAAAAGAAAGGATTGCTGATTTTGTAAATCAAGCCCTGCCAGATCCTGTAGAGCGGGGGCAGAAAGTTGAGTAAGGGTCCAGTCGATTTATTGGATTTATGGCTTAAGAACCAGCTCTGGGTAGATAGATTGCAGCTTGAAAGTGAAAAGAGCTTGGTCTGGGATTTGAATCAGGCCAGAAAGCAGCTTATAGCGTTGATTCTGGATGGCGATACACATGGGAGGTACCGCCGAATATTGAGCCAGGCTGAATCCATGATTTACGAGGTTTATGATAAACACAAGAATGAGCTTTACCCGGAGCTTCAAGTGTTGGCCAAGCAAAGTTATGACTGGGCCACAGTTGCCCTGAATTCTCATGCCGCAGCTTTAGCAGTGCCGCAAAGAGTCACATTTGACAGGCTTCCAAAGCCTGCCATCAAAATGCTTTACGATATGGATTCCTTGATATTGCTTGCTGGTGGCGGTAAAAACCCCAACGACACAAAGGCTTATTTTCTCAAAGACCTGGTATCAGGGGAAAAGGCTGTTGAGAAGTTGCGCTCGACATTGGCTAGCGGGTTGATCATGGGCTCTTCCAATCAATCCATGGAGAGAAGTCTAAGAGAATGGTCAGGGCTTCAAGTGAACGCCAGTAGAGCTATTGTCAGAACGGCTGTAGCATCAGTTATGGAGCGCTCCAGGGTGGAAGCTTTTGCCGCTTTTTCGGAAATCACTATGGGCTTTAAGTGGATATCTGTGTTTGATGGCCGCACAACAATGGGTTGCCGAGCCTTGCACAATAAGCGATTTAAAGAGGAAAAGGATGCTCCACCCAGACCCAGACATTTTCGTTGCCGGTCCATACTTGTACCACTGACAAAACTTTCTGATAAAGAAGGCGAAGAAATTGGGAGCCGCCCATCGGCCGTACATGATAAGAGAACGGTTGAACACCGTGATGGCACAACCAGTACTCAATTTAAAGTTGACAGGAGCAGATCCGGGCCAATACCCAAGAACATGACTCAGGATGAATGGTTTCGCGCCAGGCTCACAGAAGCTGAACAGATTGATTATCTGGGAAAGCGAAGGTACGAGCTATTTAACCAAGGTAAATTGAAGTTTTCAGATTTGGTCGGAAAAGACTGGTCCCCGCTTACCATCAAGCAGATTGAGGCCAAGATGGCTGGTCAGTTGCCATTAAGGCCAGCTGTGAATATTTTGGCTCCAAAGACAAATGAATGGGCCACCGGATTAAACAAGAAGTTTTTGCCCAAGGATGCCCCCTTGGAGGTAAGAAATACCATTGATAGACTGGATCAGCCAACCAGAGCACAAGGTCGTGGCTCAATATCATTTAGTAGGGGTGATTCCATCTATATGGCCAAGGGATCTGAATCGGACACCTGGCTTCATGAATATGGGCATCATGTGGACAAGCAGTTAGGGCAGCGACGAACTGGCAAGCTTAACAACTTTATCTCTTCAACAGATGAATATAAGAAGGCAGTGCTTTTAGACGCTGAGAAGATCGTTTCCGAGCAGAAGAAGGCCGATCCAATAGCGGAGTTAATCGCGCCAAAATCCTCATTTAATGACTTAGATGATTTAGTTAGAGAGAAGATGGAAAGAAGGGTCTTTGATTCAGTTGGCACGGCAAAAGAGAAGCCAATTATTGAATTTATCTCCCGTTCTCTTGGTGATAGGGAGTCCCTGGGTAAGATACTGTGGGATGCCTTATCTGAGGATGAAAAATCTTCACGCATGGGCTACAGGGCTTTGTATTTGCATGATGTAGAAGACTACCGCTATTTGCTGGGAGTTCTGAGCAATAAGTATCGGGCTGAAGGGCGATTGCAGGGGTACATCAACTTGGCCGATCTGCTTGGCTCTACAACTCTAAACAAGGTCGGATGGGGGCATAAGGACAGTTATTACAAAACGAGACCGCCCGCCCGGTTCACAGAAAACTTTGCCAATTTGTTCAATGCTCTCTCCAGAGGAGAAAACAGCCTGGATTGGAAACTGGCCCAAAGATTTGCCCCAAACTCGGCAAGAGAGTTATTATTGAAGTTAAGGGAGATTGATGATGAGTGAAGATGATAATGAAGACGGCGGCGATTACAAAGAGCTTGAGATGCTTCATCGGGAGTATGAAAAAAAGTTCATTGAGGATTACATCGACGAGCGAGAGCGTATTCGCCATGAAGCGTATTTAGAGGCTGAGCGTACAAATCAGCCAGTGAAACTACCGTCGCGAGAACCCTGGCCAGATCCTTGGCCCGAGTCTTTAGATTTATCTCGCTACAGCTTTGATTCATCTCGTACACAGGCGGCCATTCATCTGCTAAAAAGCATTCTGGCTGGTGAGCGGGGCCCGTTGACCAAGGAAGATGTTAAATCCTTTGAGCCAGACTTTAGCTGGGTCGATGAGCATAACGAGAAGAACCCTGACGATTTGATTCTTATCTAAACGGTTCCCTCTCCCTAATCCATTCAATCCATTCACCCCATCCCCGTTGTTTTAGCTCCTGAATAAACCATGGCTGGATTTTGCCTGATGGATCGCATTTGCAGCACAAAATTTCAGAATTTTCCTTAATGCCACCTTCTCTCATGTAAACCCTATTGTATTGTTTGGCATAAACTACATGAGAGGCCAGGCAATAATAAACATGCCACCGAGAAGCGAACACATAAGCGAGGAGATTCTTTTTTCTGCCTCTTACCATTTGCAGTAATTGACACATTTCAGAAATTGTAACATAATGTGTGTGCGTGATGCAGTACGGCCGGGAACGGTCTTGCGGTTACAGGCGTGATGCCGACTTTCCGGGGCGTGATGCCCGAAAAGGAACCAGGGCCATGTCCCTTGGCGTGATGCCTAAACCCCCTAACTTTCTGGAGGAATAGAGTGTCACTTCCTTTCAAAATTAAATCCCTGAACGATGTTGCTGAATCCCTTCGCAGTCTTTACAAAGAAGTTGAGGGCGGTTTTGTGCTTGATGTTGACGGCGTAGAATCCAAAGAGGATGTGGAAAAACTACAGGCCACTTTGCAGAAAGAACGCCAGGCGGCCAAAGACTTGAAGTCCAAGGTGGATGAGCTTTCCAAAAAGATTCAGAAGCCCGGGGACACAGACCCATCAGCGCAACTACAGGCTGCACTCAAAGAGCTGGAAGAGCAAAAGAATAAGTTGACTGAAACAAAGGGTAGGCTGCATTCCAAAGTGCTTGAATCTGAAATTTCAGCGGCTATTGGGGAAACCAAGGGAAACCAGAAGATTCTGGCCAAATTAATCAAAGACAATCTAAAGGTTGTTGAGGATGAGTCGGGACAGATGAAGGTTGTGGTTGTAGACGAGAATGGCAACCCTCGCATCAAAGATGCAAAAGGTAGCGTCATGCAGCCTGTTGAATTGCTCCAGGAGTGGAAAAAAGACCCGGATCTTGCTCATGCATTTTATGCACAGGAGAAGTCCGGCACAGGGGCCCCGTCTCATCACAGCGGGGCAGGTACGAATAGTGCCAAAGAATTAAAAACAGAAAAGGACAAGGTCTCTTTTATTGCGGAACACGGGTTTGACGCATTCACAAAATTATCTAAGGAGTAATTATGCCAGGAAGTTTAGCATCAGATTTTAAGCTCTATGAAGAGCAGTATTTTGGAGGGATGTTTGATCGCATCCAGCAGGTAATTAAGGCATTTAACGGGAATTCGGCCAATACAATCAGGCTCAGCAGTCGCGTAATTCCGGCAAACTTTAATCGAGAATCAATTTTCAAAAAAATTGCGGATATGATTACTCGACGAGATATCACAAATATCGATCCTCTGACTGACAAAATCCTAGAGCAAGATGAACTCGTAGGTGTGAAGCTTAATCGTACAGCGGGACCAGTATCCAGCACCCTGGATGCATGGAAAAAAATCGCCAAAGATCCCCTGGAGTTTTCCTTTTTTTTGGGCCAAATGTATGGAGAAGCCAAACTTCAGGACATGATAAATACCGCGATTCTAGCGATTGAATCCGCGATTTCTGGCCAATCTGATTTAAATTTTGATGCCACAGCCGAAACCATAAAAACATCGACCCACACCCATCTGGTCAGTGGCATTTCAAAGCTTGGTGATCAGGCTTCCCGGATCGCGGCATTTGTTATGCATAGCAAGCCCTATTACGACTTGGTCAAGCAGGCCATTGGGGATAAGATTTTTGAAGTCGCCGGTGCCGTGATTTATTCGGGCACTGTAGCTACATTTGGTAAGCCCACGCTTGTAATGGACTCACCGGCGCTTCACGATGCCAATGGCTCACATACCGACACATATAACATTCTTGGGTTGACCGAAGGTGCTATTGATGTTGTTGAGTCTGAGCAGGAAACCGTTGCTTTTGATATGGTTACTGGGCTTGCCAATCTGATGTACCGATATCAGGCAGAGTATGCCTATAACATCAGTGTTAAGGGCATGCGTTGGGATACCCAAAACGGTGGAGTGAACCCCAGTAATGCAACTTTGGGTACGGGGTCAAACTGGATTAAGGTTTTATCTGATATCAAGTCCCTGGGCGGGGTCAGAATCAAGGTGCAGTAGTGCGAATCGGGATCTACGCCAGGGAGGATTCTAAATCCCCAATCACCGATCTGTCAGTTGGGCTCAGAAAGCTGGGACATGAGGCGATTTTTCGTCGTCCAAACTTTTTCCATGAGTCTGACAAAGAGCAGTTTGATACAGTTGCATTGCTTGGCCAAAAGCCTGAATGCAATCGTAGGATTTTGAGTTATTACTCAAGGCGCAAGGTTCCGGTTCTTCTTTTGGATTATTCACCACTCCAGCCTTCCCATAGTCCGATCATGCGTTCATGGTACATGGGTTGGGGTAGTTACGGGTGGTTGCCTGACACGATCCCGGAAGGGGCAAATCGGTCTATAAAATATAGCTGGCTGCTGTTGCGGCCAATTAAGAAGAAAAGGCCAGTGGAAGGCTATATTTTGTACTGTGGACAAGTGCCAGGGGATGCATTTCACGGGTTGTCTGATACACAGATGAAGGAGCGGGTTGCATTTGAGATAGCCCAAATCCGGGAACATACAAAAAGAAAGGTTATATTCCGGCCTCATCCACATTATCAGCAAGCGATTCATTGGAAGGTGGGGGCTGATGAGGGCATGCCTTCCGAGGTTGGAATTGATGAAGCGTTGATGGGTTCTTGGGCTTTGGTGACGGTTAATTCCAACTCCTGTTTGGATGCCATTCGCTTAGGGGTTCCGGCCTTTGTGACCGGAGTAAGCGCATATTCCAGAATCGTGAATACTGATTTGAGCCAAATTGACTCTCCAATCGTTCCAGACAGTGAAGCAGTATCAAATTTCTATGAACGCTACTCTCACACCAGTTGGGAAAGAAATGAGTTTTTAGACGGAAGCGCAGCTCAATTCATGCTGGAGAGGATGCCGAATGTCATCTGAGCTACCAGAATATGAAGTTTTGATTGATGCCACTGTCGGTGGAGAATCAGCAAATTCATATATCA
>DITF01000294.1 GCA_002422125.1 bacterium UBP17_UBA6191 | reverse complement strand
TGGATGATTTTATGCTAAAACCGGCAGACTACATGGAGCTGTCTGTAAGAATGCAATCGTTGATTCATCGATTTTACAAGGGACGGGATCACATTCAAAAACGCAGAATTGATTCTATGAAGCGCATGATCAGTGGGTTCAATCATGAATTTAACAATCATCTAACCATTTTACAAAGTGGAATTGAGATGTTGGGGATGTCCTTAAGTGACGATAAGAGTAAAAATCGGGTACAAATGCTTAAAGGGACCATCCAGAGATCCGCTGACCTTTTAAGAGTTCTGACCAATCTCTATGTTCCAAAAAATGACGATGATCGTTTTCCTGAGCTTAAAGAGCTTTGTGAGACCATAAAAACTATGCTAAACACAGACTATCTTGACAGAGGGTTTGCCTTAAAGATGAGTTTCTGCGAAGTTCCAGATGGCTTGTATGCCAGTCTTGGGGAAACAGGAGTGATGCAAGTCTTCCATGTGTTACTGCAAAATTGTCATGAATCATTTTCTGGGGTTAATGATAGATCCCAGGAAGTTTGTATAGTATCGGAATACCTGGAAGACACTATTAAATTCAGTATATCTGACAATGGCTCTGGAATTCCGCAATCGCATTTACCCAAAATTTTTGATCTTTTTTTTACAACCAAAGGATCCCTAGGAGGCCAGATTGTTGGCAATAAGCGAACAGAGCGGGGATTAGGGCTTTCTTTGTTAGAAGGGTTACTCAGAGACTGTGGTGGAAGTATTAAAGTGGAGTCTTTAGAAGGACAGGGGACATCCGTTACTCTCTACATACCAGTGGGAACTTCTTCGGCATTATTGGGTGAGGGTGAATTGTCCATTACCGAAGAAGGTCGGTCTTTAAACGAGCCTCTTAATATCGTATTGTTTCATGATCAGCCGATGGACAGCCAGATATTGCTTCGGTTTTTGGAGTTGCAAGGTCAGTCGGTTGAGGTGGTTTGTAATCTTGAGGACTTAAAACAGCATAATTTTTGTGATGTTTTGTTTCTGAATCACTCCTGTCTTAACGAATGCCAGATGGCGGCAGCTCAGATGACTACTCAAGTCCCAGACGCATTTGAGGTGGTGTACTTTGTAAACGGTACTGAGGATTCTTTACTTCCTTCCAAGGAAGGCAAGACATGGAAAGTGATGAAAAAGCCTCTAAACTTCGCTTATCTCACTCGACTGTTGAATCGTATTCGCTATTCTCCGGTATTCAGCCGTTATTAACTCCAGGCTTCTTATAAGAATGTCGGGACTATTGGGTGTTTTGTGGCATTCCTCCGTGATAAACCTTCGGAAGACTTTTGCCCCGGGTTCGGCATGGAATAGACCTAGAATGTGTCGAAGAATTTGGTGCTGCCGCTTGCCGCTGGATAAGAGCTTCAGACAGATTTCCTGTAGGTGAGGCAAAACATCCAGTCTTGATTCAAAAGGAGCGGGTTGTCCAAAAATCAGTGGGTCAACCTGGGAGAATAACCAGGGATTGTCCTGAGCAGCTCTGCCAATCATGACACCATCTACTAGTTGTAATTCCTGGATTGCAGTGGTTAGACTTTTGATTTCCCCGTTGGTCTCGATAAACAGATGCGGGAATGCTTGTTTAAGTCGGTGAACCACATCTCGTCTCAGTGGGGGAATTTTCCTGTTTTCGGAGGGGCTTAGTCCCTTTAGCCAGGCCTTCCGGGCATGGACTATAAAATGCCTCACCCCCGCATCAGAGAGGATTTGCACAAACTTATGCAGGTATTCTTCAGAATCAAATTCGTCCACTCCGATTCTATGTTTGACGCTCACCGGCAAAGATACCGCACTTTGTATCGAAACCAGACAATCGGCCACCAATGCGGGCTCCTTCATAAGACAGGCTCCAAAACTGCCGGTCTGAACTCTATCAGAAGGACAGCCAACATTGAGATTTATGCCATCATATCCATAGTCCTCAAGAATTTTGGCTGCTTCAAAGAGAGATTTTTTGTCGCTGCCACCTAGCTGGGCTATCAAGGGTTTTTCAAAGGGGTCAAAGTCTAAATATTTGCCTAAACGACCTTCTTTGTGGGCATGGGCAATCGTGTTATCCACAATCATTTCCGTGTATAATAGGCAACGGCGGCTGAGCAGACGAATAAAAGTTCTAAAATAGCGATCAGTGACATCCATCATGGGAGCAACACTGAGCCGACTACTTGCAAGCGGTGGCAGAAATTTTGACATATATACAGTTTATCACAGGGTGGAAAACCAAAAATGATCATAGACGAATCAGAAGTTAAAATGGAAGGCTTCTGGTGCATACCCAGAGAATTTGACGGGCATTTAGTATTTGAGGCCGTATCTAGGCATATTTCTTATCAGAGTGCTTTGCCGAGCCTAAAAAAACTTCGTATCCCTTGGGGCAAGCACAAAATGGAACAGGAGCAGAGGTTAGTTCTTGCCATGCAGGATTGGCTTGTTTCCCAACCAAATCCCATAGGCTCCCGATTGCAAGAAAGTACTGAAAACAAGTTGAGAAAATCCAGCCTGTTCCTTGATAGAGAGGAACTGGCACAATTGGCTCTGGATGGAATGGACTATCAGGAACTTCAGCAGGCCTTTGTGGAATCCCAGTCAATTCTACAAGCCCCAGAACTCCCTGATTCTTTGGCCTTTATTGATTGTGTAGGGTACTTGGGCTCAATTTTTAATGACAGGCTTGAGATTAGGGATTCGGCATCTGAGCAATTACTGGCATTGCGTAAAAAAATCCTGGAATTGGAAAAAGATCTGAAGCAGATCCTACGAAATATTGTTAGAGATGTAGAGCTTTCGCCCCTACTTCAGGAAGATTTTTGGGTTGAGCTAAACGGAAGATTTGTTTTGTTAATGCGTACAGAGTCTCGGGGAAGAGTAAAGGGAGTGGCGCATGGAACCTCACATTCAGGCCAGACCACATATTTTGAACCACAATCCCTAGTGGATTTAAACAATCAGTTTGAAGAGCTAAGACAGGCAGAGAGAGTCGAAATTTCCAGAATTTTGAGCCTTTGCAATCAAAGGGTGTATGGCTTAAGGCAATCCTTTATAAAGGCTATTTCTAGACTTAAATGGCTGGATGTATTGCGGGCTCGAGCTTGTTACTCCAGTCAAATCAAGGGATGTAACCCCATCATTTCTGAAGGTTCGGATTTTGAAATCCAAGGATTTTTCCACCCGTTTGTGGTGGATTGTATTACTAATGACATGCTTTTAAAGCCTCAGCAGAAGATTTTAGTGTTATCTGGTCCCAATGCTGGGGGGAAAACCGTCACTATGAAGTCCGTGGCACTTTGTTATTATTATGCAGGCCTTGGTCTTCGTGTTCCGGCTCGTTCCTGCCGTCTTCCAGCGGTAGACAGGGTTTTGTATCTGATGGGGGACTATCAGTCCTTGATGGATTCCTTAAGTTCGTTTGCGGCTCATCTGGCCCGTTGGAAAAAGGTTCTGTCCAGTGCAACAGCCCAAAGCATTCTGTTTGTAGATGAAATCATGAATGCTACAGATCCTAGAGAAGGAGAGGCACTAGCTTCCCATATGTTGCGTTACCTGGGACAATCAGGGATGCGAGCCATCATCAGCACACATTACAATGAGGTGAAAAATCTGGCTCTTGAATCTCAGGTGTTTGTGAATGCCTCCATGATTTTTGATTCGGTGGAGTTAAGGCCGACATATCTTCTCTCAGTCGGGGTCCCCGGTAATAGCTATGGTGTACAATTGGCCAGAAAATTTGGCTTGCCTGATTCGGTTATCAAGGGGGCTGAGGAAACATTGGGTCAGGGGCATTTTGAGCTTCGTGACATTCTGGAGGAAGAGAAGCGCGAGGTAGTTCGTCTAAGGAAATTAAGAGATAGAAACAGAGAGTTACAGACTTCCCTTGGTGTGATTCGCCAAAGGAGTGAGGAAGTGCTTCACAGGTTTGAATTAGATAGAGATAGAATTCTGGCGAATATAAATCTGAGGCTGGAAAAAGATTTGCACCGTGTTTTTAAGGGCTGGGAAAAACGATTCAGAGAGCTTGATACAAATCAAAGTGGGCCCGAGGCTATCTCGGAAGTAAAACAGCAGTTTAAGGTAGATTACGAAAAACGCTTGAAACATTATCAAAAACAAATTCAAACCAGAACCCATGACACAGAATTGGCGATTGGGGATTGGGTAAAACTACCGGGATCGGGTCGAAAAGCCAGAGTGATTGAGTTGCAGCCCAATCAAAAGAGATTGAAGGTGGTTTCTGATGGGGTGACCATTAGCCTTAATCGCTCTGATTTGGACTTAAAGCCACAGATAGAGGCACCGCGATTTTCTGGTGGAGTTAGTGTTATCAGGGGAGAGGATGTTCAAGAGATTGACATACGAGCCAGTGCGATTGAGGATGCCTTGTATGAGCTTGAATTGTTTCTGGATCAGGCTGTAGTCAGGCATTTGTCTCGAATTACCATTATTCATGGTAAGGGGAAATTAAAAAACGCAGTTATGGAGTTTTTGAGACGAAATCCCCTCAGTGCGGGATGTTCCTTGATAGCTGACTCTGAGGGTGCGACAATTGTGAATCTTTCGGGAAATTTATGAAATTGAATCAACAGTTGAGTATGAAACAGGTGCAGTCTTTGCGCCTGACCCCCCAGCTACAACTTGCCGTAAAAATTCTTCAGGCCAATCGGGTGGAATTATCAGAGATGGTCGAACAGGAGCTTATGGAAAACCCTGTTCTGGAAGTACAGGGTGGGCTCGTAGAAACGGAATTGCCTGATACGGCTTCCGAGGATTCTTCGGAGCGAAGTGAGTTATTAGGTTATGTAAAAGATTTTGAGAAATATTTTCAGGAATCTCAAGGTGCTTGGACAAGTTCGGAAACTGCCAGTAACGAGGAAAAACCTTCCTTTGAGGAGTTTGTACATCAGCAAAAGTCCTTGAATGAAGAATTGACGGCTCAGTTCCATCTATCCACTTCTGATCCCATGGAGCAAAAGATTGGCACTTATCTGATAGCATCCCTTGATTCCAGCGGTTATCTCAGAGAGTCCGTTTCCAAAATTGCCTCGGCATTGATGATTGATGAGGACAGGGTGGAAAAGGCTCTTTATCTGTTGCAATCCTTGGAGCCGGCTGGTGTGGGGGCTAGAGATCTGCGCGAATGCCTTTTGCTTCAATACTACGCCCAGGATATGCACGATGATTTAGTCTATAAAATTATTTCAGATCATCTAGAAGATTTGGGGGCAAATCGAATTCGTGAGATAAGTAGAGCTACAGGGGCAGGTTTTCAGGAGATTGAGGAAGCGACAGAAAAAATTCGTCAGTTTAATCCTAAACCGGCGCAAGGGTATCTTATGAGTGAGGCTCCTGCTGAAGGGATCACTCCTGATGTTTTTCTGGAGTTCAAGGAAGGCGAGGTTCAGGTAACCCTTAATGATTATCTTTTACCTAACCTCATGATTAGCCCCTGGTATCAGGAGAGGATTCAGAATGCAGAGGGGTTGTCTTCGGAAGAGCTTATCTATTTAAAGCAGAAACTGGATTCTGCGATTTGGTTTCGGCAGTGTATTGAAAAACGCAATGAAACTATTTTTTTGGTGGCAAAATGTATCTTTGAAATTCAGAAGGATTTTTTTAGCTCAGGCATATCGGGATTGAGGCCATTAACACTAGCGGATGTGGCTGTTCGTATTGAAAGGCATGAGGCTACAGTTTCGAGAGTGGTGAATGGTAAATATGCCCAGACCCCAAGTGGAATATTTGAGTTAAAGTTTTTTTTCTCCGGTGGATTAATGAATGATGAGGGGGAAATGGTATCTTCCCGTCACATTCGTGAAATTTTGCAGCAGGCAATACAGGAAGAGGACCCCAAACGCCCAATTTCTGATCAGATGCTGGCTCAGTTGTTAAAAGCCAGAGGTATTGATATTGCAAGAAGAACGGTCACAAAATACAGGGAAATGATGGGGATTCAATCCTCGTCAAAACGAAAGAAGTTTGTTTAGGAGGGCCTTATGGCTGGGCATAGTAAATGGAAACAGATCAAGCATAAAAAAGGTGCTAATGATTCCAAGCGGGCGAAGATTTTTACCAAACTGATTCGAGAGCTGGTTACAGCAACCAGACAAGGGGGAGCGGATCCAACCATGAATTCTCGTTTGCGTCTGGCAATTCAGAAGGCAAAAGATGCAAACATGCCTGGGGATACTCTGGATAAGGCCGTTAAACGGGGCTCTGGAGATGGAGAGGAAGAGAACTACGAAGAAATGGTATATGAGGGTTATGGTCCCGGTGGGGCAGGACTGATCGTGGAAGTTCTCACCGACAACAAAAACCGGACCGCAGCCGACATTCGTCACATTTTCAGCAAATTCGGTGGGGCCATGGGGGCACCAGGTAGTGTTTCTTATAATTTTGAAAGAGTGGGCCAGTTGTTTTTCTCCAAAACGGACTATCAGGAAGACTATCTGATGGAATTAGTTATGGATTCAGGGGCCGATGATATGCGGGTGGATGATGAGGAATATTTTGAGGTGAACTGTGTTCCTGAAATGTTTCATGCTGTCAGAGAGTTTTTTGATGAAAAATCAGTTACGGTAGAGGAGTCTGGAATCGTACGCCGTCCCAAAACTAAAACCAGATTGGCTGGAGATGATCTATTGAGAATGTTTAAGCTTTTGAACATGATGGAAGATAATGATGATGTTCAGGAGGTCTACCATAATTTTGATGGTGACGAGCAGGAGATTCAGAAAATTATGGAGAGTTTCT
>DITF01000184.1 GCA_002422125.1 bacterium UBP17_UBA6191 | reverse complement strand
TATCACGGGGTTTTTGGGCTTCTTCGGAGGCACAAAAAACTGGGAAACTCGGCAATTGGATCATTTTTTGCCAAGATTATAGACATTTGGCAAGCAAAGCCATAATTGGAGTGTTTAGCGTGGGATTTTTCCGGCCCTCACGACTGAACTAAAAATGAGATCCAAAAACCTGTCAAGTAATTTTTGAAAAAACTGCTCGTGACAGATGAATATTTATGTGACGAACAAACACCGTGACAGATTGATATCAAAATAACAACCCTAAAGCCCGTTGGATATTTTAACTGTTTCGTCAACCTGTGCTGGCTACCACTCCCTCGGTCAATGTGACAAACATAATTCAGGTTCAGTCTACCCAACTTGAAAATTATGTGGGGAATCTGAGTTTCAAAAGTGGCTTGGAAAAAAATTGGAGAACTTGTCAAATTTGATAGAGGAAATAAAAATTCGCTATCGAAAAATATGTGGAGATGAATATTGCCCATCCTTTCCGGGACGGGAACGGACGCGCCATGCGTATCTGGTTGGATCTGCTCTTGAAAAAAGAAATCCAGCAGGTGATTGATTGGAACCTTGTGGATAAAGAGGAATATCTCTTGGCCATGCAGCGCAGCGTGGTGAAAAATGTTGAAATCAAAGTCCTGCTCAAACAGGCCCTTACCGATCAAATTGACGACCGTGCTTTGTTTATGAAGGGGATTGATGTGAGCTATTTTTATGAAGGCTATAGCCAATTCAAAACTGAGGACCTGTAGCCATGGACAGGATGTTTGAGCACAACCATCCAAAAGTTTGCCCGCTATAATTTGTATATTGTGTGATACATATATTCAGCAAAATATTGCTTTATTTATTGAATATATGTAGTATTGATTTGTGGGATACGAAGTTGAAATTTCAAAAAAAGCGGAGAAGGATTTAAGTAAAATCCATGTTGAGGCAAAGAAATCAATCTATTCTGCCTTGGAAATTATCGAGTAATTTACACCATCAACAATTGCAGGCTTGTGATCGTTGTTATCAAAGTTGGGCATAGGCAGGGAGTGTACAAATGAAGACCTACGGCGAGATTGTGATTGATGGCCGGGAATATATTGTAATTGAAAAAAAATATCTGGCCATGCTTGAAGAAATGGAAGATATGGAAGACTTGCGGCAATTTCATGCGGAAGGCTCTGTTTCTCGCCCTTTGGGGGAATTTATTGCAGAAAAGGGCAATTTTATTAAGGAGTTCCGTAAGCGCAAAAACTTAAAGCAGTCCGAACTGGCTGAACTTCTTGGAGTGACACAAAGCCATGTTTCCAGATGGGAAGGCGGAGAGATTCACCCAACAACGGCAAATATTTTTGCTCTGGCTAAAGCCCTTAATTGTGAAGTCACTGACTTGTTTCCAGGAGCTTGACTTTCCTGTGGCTTGGATGAGGGTTCCTGATTACATGGTTTCACCAAACTTTTACGGATCAAATTGACGACCGTGCTTTGTTTATGAAGGCTATAGCCAATTCAAAACCGAGGATCTGTAGCCCATTTGACCAGAGGAAAATCAAATATAAAATCCCCAAATGTTTGCAGATGCCTTCGCTTATTAAATAAGCATATACTTAATTAAGTATTGACTAAATAATAGACTCCCTGTATGGTAAGCCTATGGACAGATTTGCAGCCCTAGCCGAACCGAACCGCCGCCGCATTATTGAAATGATTGCGCAAAATGGGGAGATGGCATCGACTGATATCAGCAAACACTTTGATATCAGCGCCCCTGCCGTTTCCCAGCATCTGAAGGTTTTGCGTGCCGCTGATCTGCTACGAGTTGAAAAACGGGCCCAGCAAAGAATTTATACAATCAATCCCCAAGGGGTTGATGAAATGTGGGAATGGCTGAATCAGATGCGAGCATTCTGGAATACGCGCTTTGATGCCCTGGATGAATTGTTATTGAAACAAAAGGAAGAGGAAAATGACAGCAAATGAGATTCCAAACAACGATCCTAAACTGGATTTAGTCCTTCATCGTCACATCGGTGTTTCAAAGGATAAGGTATGGAGAGCACTTACAGAACCAGAATTGATAAAACAATGGTTCTGTCCGAAACCTTGGCAAACAGTTGAGTGCCGAGTAGATTTGCGGCCCGGTGGTGAATTTTACACTAAAATGCAAGGGCCAAATCAAGAAAGTCATGGTGGTTCAAGCTGCTTTTTAGAAATCGTGCCAGAAAAGAAGTTAGTCTGGACCTGCTCATTGTTGCCGGGATACCGACCTACCCCTGTTCCCATAGCCGATAGTGGGTCCTGTGACAGTATCTTGTTTACCTGTGTGATTACCTTAGTCGATACCGCAGGCGGAACCAAATATACAGCCCATGTCATGCATGCTAGTCCCGAACAATGTATTGCCCATGAAAAAATGGGTTTTCATGATGGATGGGGCGCGGCATTAACCCAAATGGTCGAAGTCGTTCAGGCACTTTAAAGAATCACTGGTTAGAAAAGGCGAGTCTGTACATGCCAGATCAAATTTTTGAGCATCCCCGGCTGGTTGAAATTTATGACATCTTTGATGGGTCTCGGCATGACTTGGATCATTACTGTGACATAGTGGCAGAATTTAGCGCTAAGTCTGTTCTTGATATTGGATCGGGAACCGGGTGTTTTACCTGTAGATTGGCGGCTCTGGGCCATTTAGTCATTGGTCTGGAGCCGTCCCAGGTCTCATTGGATTTTGCGCGCTCAAAGCCTCATGCAGATCGGGTTCATTGGGTATTGGGTGATGTTTTATCCTTGAATTCGCCACCGGTGGATATGGCTTTTATGACAGGCAATGTGGCCCAGGTGTTTCTTAGTGATACAGAGTGGGCAGATAGCTTAAGGGCAATTCATAGAACTTTAAGACCAGATGGTCACTTGGTGTTTGAAGTGCGCGATCCAGCCAAGGAAGCCTGGCGCAACTGGACTAAGGATAAGACGCATCAGATACATGATATTCCTAAAATTGGGATTGTTGAGGGTTGGTGCGAGCTACAGAGGGTTTGTGGGGAATTGGTTACTTTTGTCTGGAGTTACCTGTTTCACAGTGACGCAGCATTGATTACATCTGAGTCCACTTTGCGTTTTCGGGATAGGGAAGCAATTGTTCGCTCGTTGAATGTAGCTGGATTTAGCATCCAGGATATCCGTGACGCCCCAGATAGACCAGCTCAGGAGTTTGTATTTATTGCCAGACGATCAGGATAGTTTTTAATACACCCGACAGGATTTGAACCTG
>DITF01000111.1 GCA_002422125.1 bacterium UBP17_UBA6191 | reverse complement strand
ATGGAGCCATGTCCAGCCGACAGCACAAAGCGATCGCGATTCAACCAGTTTAAGTCTTCGGGATTGTATCTTAGGTGCTCTCCATAAAGAATCGCGCCAATCTCAGCGCAACCCAGCGGTAAACCGGGGTGACCTGAATTTGCCTTCTGGATTGCATCCATTGACAGGCTTCTTACAGAATTGGCGATATTCTGAAACTGCTGTACTTTTTCCTGATTCATGAAGTTCTCTCCCCGGTTCAAAGCATGCTAAATTGATTCGCCCATGATACCTAAGCAGAATGTTTCCGTAAAGCAAAGCCCTGCTTGTAGCTATCACTCCGAACATAGCCCCTGTCCGTTTCCGGTTCTGGCTGGATCCAGTCTATGTGCCGTGCACTATGGGTTTGGCCTACCTGTGAACGAGTTTTTAGAACAATTAAGCCCTGTCACTCCCCCAAAAGAAAAAATTCATATCTCGGAAATGATTCTGGATAAAGTTATCTATTCCGGTCCTTCCAGAACCATCCGATCTCTATGCTTATCCGCTGCAACCATGAATGAAGTAGATATTCAAAACTGGATGCTGCAAAACATAATCATAAAATCATCTGCCTGTGACAGTTCCCGATTGCGGCAATGCGCCATAGACACGGTGGAAATCAGTGACACTACCCTGGCCCAGCTTAGCCTGGAGTCCTGTTCCCTGATGCGCCTTAGGCTCACAGACTGTAAACTTTTAAATTTAAGGTTAGAGCATATCAATCTGCGCCATCTCTTTATCGGAAACTGTCACATAGAAAATCTGATTGTAAATGAGTCCCGTTTGGAAGATATTGAGTTTCTGGACATGGAAAACATGAGAATCAGCATCCGAAACAGTGTTTTAAAAAACTGTCAATTCCCTCCGGGTAATCCAGGCATTGAACTGGTGGACTGTAAAATCCTGCCCAATAAAAAGCCTTAAATTATGAACAGGTTCTTAGTTTGCCAGCTTGCTTTGACAAATCTGAAGTCTTTGTTTGGCATCCGGGGCATCGGGTTTTAGCTCGACCACCTTTTCAAAATAACGAGAGGCGTTAGCGTAATCCTTGCGAGAAAACAAAATATTACCCATTTCCAGATTGGCCCAAACATGGTTGGGTCTTAAGCGAATGGACTCATCCAAAGCTTTTATGGCCTCATCAAATCTTTTAAGTCTTCTTAATAGTGCAGCCTTGTCATAATAAATCCAACTGGAGTTAGAATTGGCCTCCAAGGCCTTATCATAAGAACCAAGAGCATCTTCATATCGCTTCAGCTTTTCCAGCACATGGGCTCTTTGGTACCAGGCATCACGATTGTCATGATCCTGATTAACCAAAAGATCAAATTCAACAATGGATTCCTGATATTTTTTTGTGTTAGACAAGGCCGCTGCACGAATTAACCGCATCTCCTTGTTGCCAGGCTCTTGATCCAGAACAGCTCGCGACAGCTCAGAGGCCTCTGACCACTTTTTTGCATTAAAAGCCTTGCGAGTAGCGTTTTTGAGCTCTAGCCGTGAGGAAAACTGCTGCACTTGTGGGACAACGGGCTCTTCTTGAGTGTGGAAAGAGTCTAAAGCCTCAATACGATTGATGTAGTCGTGATCCGCAGGCATAAGCCAATCTGGTGCCTCTTCGGCATGAATCAAATTTGTTGATGTTAATATGATAAGCATTAGTCGTTTCATGCAAACCTCCGATTATATTCACCCTATCGACATTGACAAGATATTGTCTTTGTGCAATTTTGACTAGTGGAGGTTTTAATATGAGCAATGATGATGTAGTAAATTATGAAATTGAAATTGATTCTGAGCTTTACAATGGTTTTGTTGCCATCTGTCAAGAGCAGGAACTAGATGTAAAGGCCGAACTCCGAACTTGCATTGAGGAGTACATTGCCTCAATACGGTCCGAATTTGAGGTATAAAAAAAGCGCTGACAGTTTGTGTCAGCGCTTTTGCTCACTGTCTTACACTACTTAACGCAACGAAAGCCAGTGTTTCCCGGAATCGCCTCTTGATCTGCTACAAAAGCAGACCCAATCGAGGCCATAGAAACCTGATCCAGAAAAGATGCGCCTTTTTGCATTCTCATTGAGTTGTTAGCCCCAACAAACCCCGCCATGGAAGCCGAATCCTTAACCCATTGTCTAACATTTCCAACCAGTTCATGAACCCCATGCCAAGATACATTGCTGGCGAAACTACCCACGGGAACTAAACCCAAGCCACTTTCTTTCACATTAGCCTGACTAGCAGACAGACTGCCTAAACCCGTACCAGCAACTTCAAACTGTTTGGCAGAAGGCAAATCTTTACCTTCCCAGCGGCAAAACGCCATAGCATCATCCCAGCTCACATAAGTCACTGGTAAAAGACCATCGGAATCTACGGCCTTGTAGTCTGTTCCAGACCAATGAAAGGGCTTACGATGCCCAGTTTTAGCCACAAATGCAAAATATTCCCGGTTTGTTACCGGAAATCGATCCATAAGAAATTTTTCAGTCTCCGATATGGAAATCTCCAGCATGGCGTGTAGTGCTGCATCATCCACCAGAATATCCGACAATTGGGGAATATCTTTGGGCAGGCCACTTACTAAAACACTTTCTGCAATTCTCTGCCTGTCCTGGGCCACCCCTGAAACATCCATGCTGGCTAACTCTGCGACTTCGATACTGGTTCTCACATTCTGACGAAACTCGTATGGCTCAGAGGCTGTGGGAATCACCTGAATTGCATCCACCGGTCGTGGTACTGAAGTTTGAGCCACTTCAACCACGGGGCCAACTTCCTCTTCCTGAATTTTATTGGAATCGGTTGACAACACAAACAAAACACCAGCAGCAGCGGCCAGAGAATAGGCTCCCCAATTCCTGTGTAAATGTGTAACCCCTCCCGATGAACGATTCAATCTGGCCTCAGCAGGAATCACTACATCCAGATCCAAGGACTCTTCCCTAAGCAAACGAGCCTGAAACCTTCCCCAAGCATCTTCAGAGGGAGGAACGACACAGGAAGCCTTTAAAAGTTCCTGTTGCATTCGAGCCGCATCCAGATACAAGGCATTACAAACAGAACACTGAGTCATATGTCTTAATGCCGAAGATTTTTCGGCATCGGTGACTTCCGAATCAAGCAATGCATAAATATTGGTCTCGAACCAACCACATTCAATAAAATCTGAGGATCTTTTTTCACTCATGGCTTCCTCCCTGGCTGTACCCACTGGTACACTACGGGTTCTCACTTTGGTTGGTAGCGGACATAGATAAAAAGTTCTCGCCCCCGTAAAGCCTTTCAAAATTTTTCTTAAATTTCTGCCTAGCCCTGAAAAGTCGGCCTTTGATGACCGCGACAGACTCACCTAACACCTCAGAAATTTCCTGGTAGGATAATCCCATTAATGGACCTAGAATCATGACTTGCTTATGCTCTTCTGGCAAAGACTTCAAAACCTCGGAAACCAGATTCTGATGCTCTTTTTTTACCAGTGAATCCTGAGGTTCACGCCCATCTTGGGCCATGAGAGTTTCTTCCATACCCTCTATAGGTTTTTGCCGAATTCGCGTATCCTTTTTTACCAGAATACTACAGGTGTTAAATGTCACCCTGTAAAGCCAAGTGTAAAAACTTGACTTGAACTGAAAGCGTGAAAGACTCTTGTAAACCTGTAAAAAAGTTTCCTGAGTGGCCTCTTCGGCCATATTGGAATCCATCCCGCAAAAACGATAGCTCAGATTAAATACCTTTTTGTAGTGCCTTTCAAACAGTACACGAAAGGATTCCTCCCTGCCGGAAAGGAAATATCTGACTAGCTCTTCATCGGACAAATTTTGCATAGATGGAAAAACAACTCAACTACTTGTCTTCCTCATCCTTTGCAATATCAATTCCAAAATGCGCAAGTCTTTCATGCACAACCTCCTGAACGACCTGATTGTATTTCTCCAGAATTTCTTCCTCAGTAATAATATTTTTGTCGTACAGCACCTGCAATAAAGTACGGAAATTGACCTCATTGGTGAAAACCTGACGGATATTGGTTTCAGGATCTCCAATTACCTTCTCTACAAGGCCGAGCTCTTCTTCAATTTCCTCCATCTCTTTCTCTTTTTGCTTCTGAGTCAGGGAAGCTATCTTGTTATCGCGTTTATCATCCATGCCTGGCCTGAGCCTACTTTCCCAACTGATTGATGAAGGAATGTAAAAATTCTTTGCTACCTGTTTTCTGCCCACCATGCTCATCTTGTAGCACAAACTTCATAGTCGCATCACGATTATTTGTTCCGGAATTGACATCATAGCCATAACCGCTGGACTCTACCACAAACCTTCCCGGAGCCAACCAGTCAATCTTAGCTGTTCCTACACGATTCTCTGAGCGCACACTCAACTCCACTTCCCGTTTTAATGCATCCCTTCTTATGTTTGGCGAAGGATACCTAATTCTAACATCACTTTTAATATTCCGCGCAACCTGACCATAAATATCTGACAATTGGTTAGCAGAAGGAGCAAAATAGAAGCTTCCCTTGGTTAATCTGGCAAAATCTTTCAGTTCTTCACGGTTGATTTGCCGTCCTAGACCAACGGCAAAAATGCGAATTCGTTTATTCGCTGCTAGGGTGACGGCCTCGATCGCACTCCTGCCCGACTGCCGATCAGTGTTATCTCGGTTTTGATCCATCCCATCCGAAAGAAGCACTATCGCAGATTTGTTCCCTCCAGAAAGAATTTCTGCCGATTTGTAGATTGCATCATAGAGTGCTGTGGCTCCAAAGCCCTTTAATTGTCTCACGGATTGAACAATATCGTCACCAGACGGGCTCAATCCCTGAAGCACCTGTACCGTGTCTGCGAATGAAACTACCGTGGCCCTATCTCCACTTTGCATTAAGCCCACAAATGACTTTACTGCCCTAGCAGCAAAACGGCGATAATTATGCATGGAACCTGAATCATCTATCACGATTGCTATCTCGGCTGGCTCGGAGGCAATACTCATAAAATAGTTTTCTATCCTGATTTCGTTCTCAAAGAGTCTCAGGCTTTCTCTCTGTAGATTCTCAAGAGGCCGACCCAGGGGATCGCGAACCGAAAACAAAAGTTCAAGCTCAGGAAAGGTGCTTACATCAAGGCGGGANNCCACTGCTTTTTACCTCATTCACAAGCCCGATCCATTGTTGGTTCGTCAATTCCTCGGCCCTCACTGTCATTTTAAGCTGTGCCTTTGCCAAACACCCTTCAATATCGGCTTTACTTCTAGCAAAAATCTGGGCCAACTGAGTGGACAAAATTTTGCGTCGCGAACCATACCCTGCCTTTACCATGCGAAACATCAGCCTTGTGTCCATTTCATTCAATTCCAAGGCTCTGCGTCTCAGATGAACAAAAGCCGAATCAACCTCTGGAGCAGGTTGGAAACAGCCGCGTTTCACTACAAAAAGGCGACGACAATCCGCATAATAATTGCAAAAAATGGTCAATCTGCTTCTAGTGCGAGAACTGCCATTCTCAATCATGCGTTCGGCAAATTCCTTTTGCACCATTAAAAACACATCCTGGCAATTGGGGAAATTCTCAAGCACATGTTCAAGGATTGCAGTTGTGATGTAATAAGGCACATTCCCTACAATACTGTAAGGAGTTGGAAGATGTTTCAAAATCTCTTCTTCAGTCACGAGGAGAATATCTTTCCATACAAAGACCGTTTTCTGGCTTTGAAGAGGATTTAGAAATTCCTGCATGGAAGTATCTAACTCGACACCAAGAACTGGGACATCAAATTTACAGATTTCTCTGGTGATAACACCTGGTCCACAGCCAATTTCTAGCCACGCCCCTGCATTTAAGGCCCTTAAACTGGCTTCAATTTTTCCGATGGTGGAAGGGTCATGTAAAAAATTCTGTCCCAACCCCTTGTTTGCTTTTGGATGTACCATAACCCCAATCACTCCTGCACTGGCAAAGACGGCTTTAAGGCATACCAACCCGGCTTAGAAGCCTGGGAACTTATGGCTCGAGGGGATACCGTATGAATCATTACAAGCTCTCTGGCATCATCCTGACTATCTTTTTTCAAAGTAAAATACATGCGGATAAAACTTCTTCCCATCAAATCCAAGTGCTCAAATTCAACATTTTCGAACAACTCGGTATTCATTAGAGGGAATTTATCTTTCCCGTAAGTACCTATCAAAATTCCCTCATTCGGATCAAAATGATATTCAACAATTTTTAATTGTGGAACCACCTCAGAACTATCCTCAGAAATCATGGAGCCAAACTTAAAAAACTCCAGCCTATTGCCGCGTTTTCCAAGCTCAGGAACCTTGATCTCCTGACCTTCCCTCAAATCATCCTTGAGGATCTCCGTGACAATCCTAAGTCGATGAAATTTTTCTTGCATCTCAGCACCGGAGGCCGACTGCCTAGAGCTTGATCCAAACAAATACCAGACTCCTGAAAGAATCACAAGCATCAGGCTCATGGCTAAAACTCCCTCTAAAAGAGTGAAGCCTCGCCTGAAATCAGTACCTATTGGGAAACTCTCAATACTCATTTTCCTCAGCAGGAAAATTGCCTCGTTCCACATCCGACATAAAGGACCGGACTCCTTGCACCATAACCTGAGAAACATGAGCGTATCGCTTTACATGTCTAGGACGAAAATCATCAGTAATTCCCATCATATCGTGAAAATACAATAACTGTCCGTCTGTATGTTTGCCTGAGCCTAATCCAATTACAGGTATGCGCAGTAATTGAGCAATCCGCTTAGCCAAGTTCGCCGGCAAGGTCCTTAATACCAATCCAAAACATCCGGCCTTCTCAAGCTGTAGACAATCCTGTATAACTTCCTCATATTCAGCCTTCGGTTTTTGAGCCGTCGGGCTATAAGGCCCAAGTTTCTCAGCTAGTTCGGGATCCATGCCTACTAGGCCCATTACCGGTAGCCCAACTCGTACAACTGCCCGAACCTGTTGAGCGATTTTTCGGCCCTCCATCTGAAGTCCGTGGGCCTGACCACCCTGCATAAGCTGACGGGCATTTTGAACCGCCATTTCGGCTGTATCATAGCTGCCATAAGGCATGGCTGTAACCACCCAAGCCCGTTCCACGCCCCGTGAAACTATAGTGGTGTGGTACATCATATCCGTAACAGTCACCCCTCGGCTGTCCTGCTCCAGATGCACAAGCCGGCCCAAGCTATCACCTACCAGAACCACATCA
>DITF01000079.1 GCA_002422125.1 bacterium UBP17_UBA6191 | reverse complement strand
GCCCCCTGCCATACTGGGGCCCCTATATTTACGAAAAGGAGGAGCCCGTAACTTACTGTGTTGAACTGCCCGAAGCTTCGCAAAATGTTTCCGTGGTTTTTATGCACAACTTTTTTTGTATGAGCTGGCTTGACTTTGCCACAATGGGACAGATGGGTACGGGAGGATGGGCTAAGGAGAACGCCTTATACTGCGTAGCTTCCAAATGGGATCGGAAAAGTGAGGACTTTACAGTCCATTACTTAAAACACGAGGCTCAGCATCAATATGACCTACAACAGTTCCCCTGGCTTTTTGAGGATCAGGAAACTCTGGAATACAGGGCCAAATTAGCGGAACTTGTGTATTCCAGTCAGCCTTCTGTTCTGAAACGCTTTCTAAATGAGGCTGATTCCCAATCCAGCTCCCCTCACTCTCGTGCCTCTGATAGAATCAGGATTGGTTTTAGCAAACATGCACCGATAAGTCATGAATACTCTTTGCCGCAAATCCAAACAATCGCCAAACAACTGCTGCTTGCCTCAAGCCAAAGCCTGAGACAAAAATCAAATGACCCAACCCTGGATTCCTGAACACCCCTTTACTCTGGATAAAGTCAGATTATGGGTTAATAGACATATCCCTGATTTGGCCGATGCTCACATATCACTGCTGGGTCAAGGCTGGGATAATGTGGTGTATCTTCTTAATGAGGATACGGTTTTAAGAACCCCACAAAGAGATCTGGCACTGCCTGGATTTATAAGGGAATGTGAAGCTCTTGAGCATATCCAAACCTGCTTACGGACCCCAAAACCAAAACTCTATGATCTCTCTTATGATATCCATCCCTACCCTGTGAGTGTCTCTGGGTTTTTACCGGGAATCGATTCGGTCCAATTGGGTAAAGATGTATTATGTGAGAATTCGGCAAAAGCAATGGGCCAGTTTCTGGCCACTCTTCATCAAATCAGGCCCAAACAAAACCTGCCTATAGATCCCTCTCAAAGGGGCGATCTACACTTTCGTGCCCAAAAATTGTTATCCTTGACATCAGATCCTTTAATCACTCCCTTTTTGGGGATTTCTCATATCACAATTCCCAAGCGGCTGGCACTCTGCCATGGAGATTTACATTTTCTGCATGTTTTGCTGGACTCTAATGGCATGCCTCAATCCGTCATTGACTGGGGAGATATGTGTCTGGCCAATCCACTGATTGATCTCTCCATTCTATTTTTACTCTGGGACTCCAATGGACAAATGGCTCTGATTCAAACCTATCGTGAACTGGGAGGAGAACTAATCTTTGAAGAGCTATTGGCGGCATTTATACTAGCCCTGTTTCTGAATCGCGCACTACACCTCTATTCCGAGGACCAACAAAAAATCCCACTGCAACTCTACACAAAAAGACAGTGGGATAGAATGCTTCAGAATACTTCTTTGGAATCACTTAGGGAACTGGCTCGGAATTAAGCTCCAAGACTTCCGTACCAAGAGTCGAGAAACTCCCCAAAGCCCAATTTGCCAGCAATCGATCCTGATTTTGATTGTCAGCAAAATAATCAAGAAGTGCTAGTTGTGACAGATCGGAATACCATCCAATCACAAATCCATCGGCTATTGGTAAGGCCAAGCCCTGAAACGCGCCAACACCCATATAACTGAACTGTGCAATATGAGTGGCTCCATTTCTTTTTAACTCCAAGGTCCAATCAGCATAATCCTTCTGATTGGGAAGCAAAAGCTTGATCTGAGCTGTGATCAGATTCCCTTCACTAGATCTGGACAAGACCTCACCCGTACCCAAAACCCCAGCCATTTCAGGATTAGACCAGAGGATTTGATCCTTCTCCATCAGAAGAATTCCCAAGCCTGCTCTTTGAAGTCCACAACTGACATACAAATGAGAACCCCTAAGAATCCCCAAACCAACATACTGTCCCGCAGAAATTTCCCAATCCAGACTCCAGGTATCAAGAACTCTTTGAAAATGAATCTTTCCCGTATAAGCAAATGTGCCATTCGGTAGAGTTGCATTTAGAACCTTAAAACAAGCCGTATCCAAATTTTGAATCCTCATACTAAATCCAATCACACGAAAAAGATGCCGTCTTTCTTCAATGGCTCCATGATCGTAAACCAGGCGTTTATATTCTTCGACCTCAAGATAGGTTGTGATATTGGGATAATCCACACCATCAGGCCCATGCATGGTACCCACATCTCCCATACAAGTTTTACGGGGGCCCCAAAAACACGGCTTAATCTCAATTCATTATCATGATTCGCTGTTGCCATCTTTACAACCTCTTGATTGCTTCTGTACTTCCTTCAAACATTCATCCAGACGGTCAAAACTTTCTTTCCCAAAGACACGGGGGGGGTAGCTTAGGGCCAATCGTTTTTCTCTGAATCAATATTTTATCCCCTGATCCAATTTAAACTGCCTTAGAAGAACCAAGGATCTTTCAATCTCCGCCCGATGATGCAGGTAGGTGTGATGAAGCGAGCAAAGTGTGGTTAAATTCTCCACTGTGTTTTTACCACCATCCTTCACTGGTTTAATGTGATGAATATGTAAATACCTACGATGATTGCAACGATTTCCATTCTTTTGGAAACTACACT
>DITF01000078.1 GCA_002422125.1 bacterium UBP17_UBA6191 | reverse complement strand
TAGGGGCCCCAGTATGGCAGGGTGCGGCCCCCAAGAAAAAAGTATCCAAGGTCTTGAAGGTCTTGTTTCAGACGGGACTCAATATCAAAAATGATATCTTTGCTCGATGTCTTATCACTGTTGCCGAATCTGTCACTGAGGGTGGAAACTAAAAAATTCTCTGCTTCTTCTACAGAAAAGTTTTTTGTAAAAATTTGCGCAAAATAGGCAAAGTACACTGACAGCACATCTTTTAGGAGTTTGGGCCCGTCAGGAAGGGGAGGATTTTGGAAGTGGTTGTTCAGTTTTGATAGCAGTTGCTGTGACTCTTCATCCTGATTTGCGAAAAGATAGTTGAGGCCCCCGGGAACATCGGCTCTTATGGCGTATTGGCAATATTTGTCAAAAGCTGGGGATGAATTTAGCATAAAATAAACCTAAAATTTAAGGGCTCTAAAGTTTTAGCAGAACCTTCCCTAGTAGCAATTTCCAGTCTCCCGCTACTACCAAAATAGACCCCGGTTTCCTGTGGTTGTAGTTCAGAAAATGTTTTGACTTGACGCAGTTTTTTGCCTAGGTAAGAAACTTCCCAATTTTTCTTGGCAAGATTTTTAGATTTCTGATTTGTAATCAAATTGCCAAAATGATCGGAGTAAAGAATCTCAAAGCCCTTTTTTTCTGGTAGGCGGATAAGTTTTTTGGGATCTATGGGCTCCAGGCTAAAAATAATTCTTGGGTCCTGTTTGATTCTGGCGGCGATGGGAGCAAATACATCGCGTCCATGAAAGGTGGGAGAGGCACTTTCTGGAATCGGTATATCAAAGGCCAGAACTTCCTTTTGCTTCAGAATTTGGCTAAAAATCCCGTTATCCGGCCCCACAAAATACTGGTTATTCCAGATTAGCAATATGGCCTTCCGGGAACTGCCTACCCCCGGATCCACCACACTAAGAAAGAGGCTTTTATGCGGGAAGTGGGGACAGGCATCTTCCAGAACACAGGCGGCCTGACGGATTTGAAAAGGGGGGATCTGATGGGTTAGATCGAGTATTTCTACACCAGGATTTAGAGAGCGAATCACACCTTTCATAACGGCTACGAATGGATCAGCCAATCCAAAATCAGTCAAAAGTAGAATCATGCTGATATAATAGCAAAGCCAAATTCAGGAGGAAACCAAGCATGACAAAAAGAAGCCCGATTCAGCCACCACAGGGAAATAATTTAAGTTGCGCCAACTGGCAAATTGAGGCGGCCTATCGTATGGTGCAGCATAATTTGCACCCAGATGTTGCCGAGGACTGGGAGAATTTGATTGTATATGGTGGCAAGGGTAAGGCGGCCCGAAACTGGGAGTCTTATGATGCTATCTTAAAAAGTCTTAAAGAGTTAAAACCCGATGAGACACTATTGGTGCAGTCGGGAAAACCCGTGGCTGTTTTCCAGTCCCATGAAGACGCTCCAAGGGTTTTGTTAGCAAACTCCAATTTAGTGGGCGACTGGGCCACTTGGGATTATTTTCGTGATTTAGAGGATCGGGGCCTGATCATGTATGGGCAAATGACAGCGGGCTCGTGGATCTATATTGGTACTCAAGGCATTTTACAGGGAACCTATGAGACCTTGGCAGAAGTGGCCCGTAAACATTTTGGGGGCAGTCTGAAGGGTACCATCACATTAACTGGGGGAGTTGGGGGAATGGGAGGAGCCCAACCTTTGGCTGTAACCATGAATGAAGGCGTGGCCCTCTGTGTCGATGTAGATAAACAAAGAATTGAAAAGCGCATTGCCGATCGTTATCTGGATGTTTTGGCCGAGAATTTGGATTCAGCCCTAAAGATGGCTCAGGAGGCCAAAAGTGAGGGTCGGGCTTTATCGATTGCTGTTTTAGGCAATTGTGCCGAGGTGCTGCCTGAAATTTTAAAGAGGGGAGTAAAAATTGAAGTCGTGACAGATCAGACATCAGCCCATGACATGCTCAATGGCTATGTCCCCCATCAACTCGCGTATACAGAGGCCCAAAAACTAAGAAAGGATAACCCAACCGAATACATTCGTCTGGCCCGTGAATCCGCTGTGATTCATTGTCAGGCCATGCTTGATTTTCAAAAAGCTGGCTCCATTGTTTTTGATTATGGCAACAATCTGAGGGGTGAGGCACTGGCCCAGGGTCTAAAAAATGCCTTTGATTTTCCTGGCTTTGTGCCCGAATATATCCGTCCTTTGTTTTGTGAAGGCTCTGGCCCATTTCGCTGGGTGGCCCTTTCTGGGGATCCTCAAGATATAGCAGTTACGGATGATGCTATCCTGCAAACCTTCCCTGACAATCAGGCTCTTAGACGATGGATTACCATGGCCCGGGAGAGGGTGGCTTTTCAGGGTTACCCCTCAAGGATTTGCTGGCTCAAATATGGGGAGCGCGAAAAATTTGGTCTTGTCCTCAATGATTTGGTGCGCACAGGCAAGGTTAAGGCCCCGATTGTGATTGGCCGTGATCATTTGGATTGTGGCTCGGTTGCTTCGCCTAACCGTGAGACTGAGGCCATGAAAGATGGATCCGATGCTATTGCCGACTGGCCCCTTCTAAACGCCATGATCAATTCAGTCAACGGGGCAACCTGGGTGAGCCTGCATCACGGAGGCGGGGAAGNNAAAGCCTGCATCACGGAGGCGGGGTCGGTATCGGCAAATCCATCCATGCTGGTATGGTGATTGTGGCTGATGGAACTGATGCCGCTGCCATTCGCTTAAGCCGTGTCTTAAAATCCGATCCGGGAATGGGAATTGTTCGTCATGTGGATGCCGGTTATGAGGAGGCCCAAGCTGCTGCCAAAAAGCATGGGGTGAAAATTCCGATGGGGGACAAGCTGGTTTTAACCAAGGATTGTGAAGGATGAGAATTGATAAAATTCAATTGGAAGAATTTTGTTGTTTTCAAAATATTTCCCTTGAGTTTGATCCACATTTTAATCTGATTATAGGTGTGAATGGGAGCGGAAAAACTTCAATTCTTAAAGCATTACAGGCAGTGTTACAATATTTAGGGCCTGAGGATGAGAAGGTTAACTCTGAGGCTGTGATTAAGCATGAGGATCGTCGAGAAGAAGTAGAAAAGATCAAAGGCCGGTTTCGCTTTCTAAAAAACATCTCTAATATTCATGCGACCGTTTGTCATTCTGGTTCGGGCATTAGCGACTACAAGATCGGTATTCAGTCTACTGCCGGGGCAACTTTCACTACGATTTCACGGGCGTGGAATTCTACAGAGGATCAGAGCTTAATTCTATTTTATAGGTCTGATCGGAAGTGGCAATGGAATTCCAAAATCGTCCCAGAATCGGCAATACAGCAAAAGATTTATCGATTGGATGCTTACACAAACTGGTCTAGCGCAGCAGAAGACATGGTTAATCTGGGTAATTTTATTATATCGCTGACACTGACAAGGCTACAAAATGTTTATGATGACAACGAGTCCTCGGAGAAAGATGAACTTGATTTAATTAATCAGGCTATTTCAATTTGTCTGGATGGTTCTTCAGGGTTGAAATACGACATAGGTACCCGATCGTTAATGGTGGAATGGATCGATAGAACCGCAACCCGATTTGAACAGCTCAGTGATGGGCAGAGAGCACTATGTGCATTAGTCGCAGATATCGCCAGACGAGCTTGTGTTCTTAATCCACATCTTGGGGAAGAAGTGATTCAAAAGACTCCTGGAGTAATTTTGATTGATGAGCTTGATCTACATTTGCATCCTGCATGGCAACGGATGATTCCAGCCGCCCTGAAGCGAACCTTTCCCAAAATTCAGTTTATTTGTACCAGTCACTCCCCCCAAATTATCGGGGAGTTAAATCCCAAAGAAATTCACCTGTTAAAAGATGGTAAAGCCCATAGACCGTCAGTGGCGTTTGGAATGGACAGCAATTGGATTCTGAATTGTATGATGGGTGCGGAATCAAGGGATCCTTAGATTAAGGAGCTTATTGATAAGTTGTTTGCGCATCTTGAGAATGAGGAAGTAGAGGAATCAAAAATTTTGATTAAAACTCTTTCTGAGAAGATGGGGCGGATTGATGAAATACCGGATTTGGTCGAGGCCCGTGCAATTCTTGAAGAAATCCAGAAAGATAGTCAGAGCTAGGCCCTATGAAGTTTATTCAAAAGAGTAGACAGGAGCCAAACTGTGTAAAGAGTTGGAAAAGGGCCAACAAATCTCTAACGGTAAATAAAGACTATGCGAGCATGAATTGTCACGGCCAGCTGCGCAAAATTTTACTGGAGGAGCAAGGAAGTATTTGTGCATACACGATGCAAAGAATAGAAATCGACATCTGTCATATCGAGCATTTTATTCCACAAGCGCAATGTCAATGGAGCTACCAGGTGCACGGTCTTGCATACTCGGATGATACCTCTTACCACAATATGCTGGCCTGTTATCCAGGATCGGAGCAAAGTTGTGAGTATGGAGCAATTTTCAAAGGCTCTACCCAGACTCAGGTTTCACCGTTACATCAAGGTTGCGAAAAGTTGTTCAAATTCGACGCAAATGGCCGGGTTGAAGGTGCAACAGGTGCTGCCAGTAGTACGATAAATATCTTGAATTTAAATCACAGGGCATTGATTGAGCTTAGAAAAAGTGAAATTTCAGGCCGTGGGGTGTCCAAGCGCTCTAGAAGAAAAAAGTCACAAAAGCAGGCAGAAGTGCTGGCCACTGAAGTACTAAATAAAGACAAAAATGGAGCTTATTCTCCGTTTTGTCTGGCTGTTCATCAAGTGGCTTCAAGCTATGCTAAAAAATTGAGCTATCGAACTCAGGGCCGACTTAGGTCGCCCTTAGAACGCTCATAACTCACCACAATCACTCCCTTTTTTGTGACTGTGCTTTCTGTGACATTATAGGCTGTAGGGATTGTGCCATCGGCAAATAGTCGCTTACCTGAGCCTAATGTTATTGGATAGATCATCAACCAGATTACATCGACTAAATTATGTTTGATAAGTGTTTGAATCAGATTTCCACTGCCCCAAACATGCAAATCTGGGCCCTGTTTCTGTTTTAGGCCGGTCACTTTTTCGGCAATGTTCCCGTTTAAAATCACGGTTGGTTCCCATTGGCTTGATGTCATGGTGTTGGAGGCCACATACTTGGTTGCCGCATTCACTTCAGGCCAGATATTGCCATGTTGCGGCCAGTAATTAGCCCAGATGTCGAAGGTCTTGCGGCCCAACAGAGGATCAAAGGGCGAGTTCATCTGTTTTCTCAGACGGTCTGTAAGCACAGGATCAGAGTATGGAGCGATCCACCCACCATAAGCGAACCCATCGCTTCTATCTTCATCTGCTCCACCGGGGGCCTGAATGACCCCATCCAGGGAAATATGTTCCAAGACTATGATTTTTCTCATTGTTGATGATTGCCTACATTATTGCTGACACAAAATCTCAAGCTTCTTGCCTAAAAAGCCAACGCCAATTTTTAGAATTTTTGTGGCTCCTTGGCTCTTTAACTCCTGCTCATATTGGCGTTTTTCAATTTGATCCATGGCCCTTTGGGCTGTGGCTTTCAAATCGCTTTCCAGACTGGGATGATGGGTTTTTAATTCCATGACAATGCCATAGTGATTGGGATTTTTTGGAGTCATAAGGATATCGCAGCGGCCAAACCCTGACTCACGGTTAGAACAGATATGCCAAGTGTCTGAAAACGAAACCAGCAAGCCTAAAACCAGACCATGATAGAATTTCTCTGGTTCCTGACCGCTGGTATCAAAGTAACTCAGACTGTCTAAAACAAGCCTCTGAAAAATGAGGGAAAATTCTTCCGTGTCTCCCTGAGTAAGAGAATTTTTAAGGTTTGGCAGTAGCGAGCTGGATTCACTGTTCTGAAACCAGAATTGAATAGAATCAGAAAAGATTCGCTTAACTTCCT
>DITF01000279.1 GCA_002422125.1 bacterium UBP17_UBA6191 | reverse complement strand
CCAAATACAGTCTTCACTAGTATCTATCCCAGTATTTAGGTCGAGCTGTTCGTAGGGTAAAACAACATAGCGGGGCCAAAGCTCTTAATCTGGCCGGATATTGTCTTGGTGGGGCATTAAGTGTTTTGTATACAGCTTTGGCCAAGAGTCAGGACATCAATTCCCTGATTACAATGGTGACTCCCGTCAATTTTCATGACAAGGGGCTTTTGTCTTTCTGGGCCAAAGAAGAGCACTTTAATGTGGATAAACTTGTGGATACTTGGGGTAATATCCCCGCCGATTTTTTTTCTTCCTGTTTTCCTTGGCTAGTCCCTACGGCCAACCTTAAAAAAATGCGCATGATTTATGAAAAACATGAAAATGATGAGTTTATGGAGGCCTTTTTTGCTCTGGATATCTGGCTTACCGAAAACATTGCCTTTCCCGGAGAAGTCTACCGTGAGGTAATTAAGCAGGGCTATCAACAAAACTCACTGGCGGCAAAATCGGCCTGGAATTTTGGAAATTCTGTAGTGGCAGAGTTGGCGGATATTCGTATTCCCGTGTTAAATCTCACCGCAACCTTTGATCATGTGAGCCCACCGGAATCCTGCTCCATGCTGACGGGTCTTTTGAAAAACAGCCATTGCCAGCAGAGGGATTATCCAATTGGTCATTTAGGGATTGCCTTGGGTAAAGATGCCAAAAACAAACCTACCCGGCAATACTGGGACGATATTCTGGCTTTTTTAGGTGATGTGGATAGTTGGTGAGTGAATTATATATTCTTGGTTATGTCACTTGTCTGTGCTTATTGGAAGCAGGAATTCATAAAGGCTTCTGGACTCACAGGCAATGGCAGACAGATTTGTTACATATTCTTCTGACCCCAAGAATTGTTTTGATTCTGCACCATTATTTGATGGCCCCAATAGGGGCCGTTTTGTTAATGGCCCTGCCTGAATATAGTTTTACAGGCAATTTGGAGTGGATAGATTTGTTATGGCTATGGCCCTTAGCCGATTTAATGGGGTATTGCATGCATAGATTGCAACACAGTATCCCCTTTTTATGGCGATTTCACAGGGTGCATCACAGTAGCAATCCCCTAAACACTTTGGCTGGTTCCCGTTCTCATCCCCTTGATCTAGTTTTACAGCAATCAGCCTGGTATATGCCCTTTTTTCTCTGGGCCTACCGGGATGGGACTCTTTTGTTAGGGGAGGGTTCTGTTATTCTGACGGCCGCCGCAGTGTACACGGTGCATATTGTTTTTACTCACTATTCTGTGCAGGTAGGGTCATCCCTGGAATGGCTGATTTCCACACCTTCATTTCATCATCGCCATCATGGCCTTGAATTGAGAGGGAATTACGGCCTTCAACTCAGTATCTGGGACGGATTATTTGGCACTGTGATCCGTCCTCAACCAGTAACTGAGTATGGAATATCNNATATGTTGCCCCCCAATCCTGGGCAGTAGGAATATGCCCTGATATTTGTTAGACTCATTGCGAGATTTGGAGGTTTGGTATGTACAACATAGGTCTATTTCTTTTATTGATTCATGTATTTCTGCCCCATCATCAAGCGATGGAGCGTCAGACAGTATCCCTGTTTCCCGCCACAGTTTACGCTTTGAGTGCTGGTTGTGACTCCGCCTTTATTGCCGAGGAATTTGCTTGCCGTCATGGGAAAGCCCTGGTTTTAAGTGCGCAAAAACTAGATCCGGTATTGGGACAAAATCTTGGGTCTCTTACCAGTGCCAATCACCAGATTTCCAATCGCCATGCCGAGGAAATCAGACGATGGAGTGCTTCATTTCGTCAGTCATTTCAGTCTGCTCGCCGTGAAATGGCAAGAGTTTACGGAAATCGGCTTAACTTTGTGATTCCCCTGTTGCAGATGGCTGCAAATGATTTTAAAAATGGCGAATTTTTCTTTCGCAAGGGTCGGGAGTTAAAAGATGCCTTTGATCAGGTGTCTCCTGATCTCGGTCTAGCCCTAACAGATATGGTAGATAACTCAGGACGAATTTCCGACAAATTCAGTTTTGCCATTATTAGCCTTTTGGATGTTTTAGGACAATTAACCTCTGCACATTCCCCTCCTCCCTCAGATTCCAAACGAATCTTGACGGTACAGGAAGGCCGTTTCCTACTCCAACTTATCAGAAACAATGAAATTGATGAGGCTGAGGCATTTCTGATTCAGGCTCTGAAACGCTAAAAATCACAGCACATGCTAAATAACTCAACCTGGGATATGGTTGTAATCGGGGCTGGCCTTGGTGGACTCACCTCAGCCGCCCGACTTAGCCAAGCTGGAAGACGGGTATTGTTATTGGAGCAGCATCATATCCCTGGGGGTTGTGCCACCACTTTTCAAAGAGGTAAACACAAATTTGAGGTAGGCTTACATGCCTTGAATGGATTTTTACCCAATGATCCACGACTATCCATGTGGCAGGAGCTAGGGCTGGATTCTGCCCTAAAGCTCATATTACTACCTATGCAATATCGGGTGATATGGAGGGACTTTGATCTGAGAATACCTCATGGGACAAAGGCCTGTATTGAAGCGTTTAGCAGATGTTTTCCTCAAGAAAGACATAATCTAAAAATCTATTTCTCCAATCTGATGGCACTGATAAAGCCTATCTTAAATTCCGAGGCAAATTTTAAGGATCTACTCAATGCCGGTAGACTTAGTGCTGGAGAATTTCTGGATCAGCATTTTTCCGATGCCAAACTGAAACTTCTGTTATTGGCAAATCTTGGTTATTACCATCACGATCCCTATAATCTTTCTCTTCTATGGTTTGCCTTTGGACAAATGAGCTATATGGATGGGGGTAGTTATTATATTCAGGGCGGGTCCCAAAAGCTCTCTGACACCTTAGCCCAAAGGGTTTTAAAATCGGGTACTATTGTGTACCGGGCCACAGCCACGGATATTCTGACCAAAGATGAACAGATTACAGGTGTGAGATTTTTTCACAAGGGCGATTGCGTCACCGTTAATACCAAATGTGTAATTGCTGGCATCTCCCCATTGTTGGTAGCAAAAATGCTCAAAGAAGATTCTCTAATAAAATCACTTACTTCCAAAAGAGAAATTGGCCCCTCATTAAGTGCACTATATTGCAACCACGAAACGGGGCTTAAAAGCCTTGGCTGGCAGGACTATAATACGATTTTTCTTAATGAAAAAATTCCAGGCATTGATGCCCATATCCACAAGGAGCTTCAAAAGATCCAGAACCGGGGTCTTGATAGCCTCGGATTTAGCCTGATTGATTATTCACAGATTGAGCATGGTTTAGGAAAGAGCAATCCCTTTACCTTATGCCATTTAGATCGGATACAGGATTGGCCAACCTATAAAAGTCCCGAGTACCAGATTCAAAAAGCGCGACACAAAGACTCTTTGTTGCAAAAACTTAAACCATGGTTTGGTGATATAACCCCTTCCCATGGTGAACTGGCCACTCCTCACACAATTCAGCACTACACCCAAAATCCAGAAGGTGCGGTCTACGGCTATGCTCAAACAATCTCCCAATCCATGTTTTTACGATTCAACCACCGTTGCTCTCTTCCCAACCTCTGGTTCGCCTCAGCCTGGAGCCGACCGGGTGGAGGCTTTTTTGGAGCCATGTATGGCGGATGGCAGGTCGCAGGCAAATGTCTGGATCAAAAAGCCGCCATTACTTAAAATGGCGGCTATCTATAAACTGCCCTCTAACCCCTCAAGGAATGTAAAAGATCAGAATAGGTGGGAATACTCCATTCTTTTTGATCACAAACGGATTCCATGGAATCAACCCGGTCACGAATGTCTGACATCAGTGGCAGAATGACATCACAATAATGAGTTGCCTTATGAGCCCCGTGTAATTCGGCCCCACGAACCAACTCAGAGTCCAGTCTAGTTTTTTTATCCATGGTTTCTGTCAACAGTCCAGAAACAGTCTTTAAAAGCTCAGCCTGTGGTTTGGTCAGGCTGCCAAGATTGGCAGTTTCAGAAGCCTTGGTTAAGGCGATCAAGCTGGACGATACAGAGGATTGAAAGCGCATAACATCTGGTATTACCTGAGTGTTTAACATGCTTAGAAGCGTTTTTGCCTCAATATCAATCTTGGTGGCGTACTGCTCAAGCCTGACGAGGTATCGAAGTTTGGCCTCTTCCTTGGTAAGAATTTTGTGTCTAGCCAATAGACTAAGATTTTTATCATCTTCCCAGATTTTTAAGGCATAGGGGGTTTTGGGCTGATTGGATAGTCCCCTTTTGGCGGCCTCATCCTTCCATTCCTGGCTATAATTGTTACCTTCAAACCGAATGCGCTCAGAAAGCTTCAATGAATCACGCATTACCGCCATTACAGCCGTTTGCACACTTTCACCCTTCTCTCTTCGCACTTCAACCTTGTGGTAGAGATCAAGCATGGAGTCTGCTATAGCTACATTTAAAAAAGTCTGGGGCATGGCCACAGATTGTTCGGAACCCACGGCTCGAAATTCAAACTTATTGCCAGTAAAAGCAAAGGGTGAGGTTCTGTTTCTATCGGTTGTATGCTGTAAGATTTCAGGAACATGGGCTACACCGGATTCTAAAAAATTCAAAACGGCATCTTTATTCCCAGACCCACTGGCTATCCCGTCCAAAATTTCAGAAAGCTGTTTGCCAATAAAGGCCGAAATGATGGCTGGTGGAGCTTCATTTGCACCTAATCGATGATCGTTTCCGTCAGTGGCAACAGCGGCTCTGATTAAAGCTTCATATTCGTTCACACCCTGTAAAACGGCCGTGAGGCAGAATAAAAATCTCAAATTCTGGGCTGGATTGTTTCCAGGTTCCAAGAGATTGGAACCTTCAGAATCTTCCAAAGACCAGTTGTTGTGCTTCCCGCTGCCATTAACGCCCTTAAACGGCTTTTCATGTAACAAAACTTCCAGATTGTGCTTTCTGGCAATTTCTTTCATGGTTTGCATCAGAATCAAGTTGTGATCGGCTGCCACATTGGCAAACTCATAAATACTGGCGATTTCAAACTGTGAAGGAGCAACTTCATTGTGTCTGGTTTTGGCCGGTATTCCCAATTCATGCAAGGACATATCCAAGTCGTCCATAAAGGCTGTAACTCTGGCCGGAATGCTACCAAAATAATGGT
Organism: bacterium UBP17_UBA6191; assembly: GCA_002422125.1. GTDB lineage: Bacteria > Muiribacteriota > UBA6191 > UBA6191 > UBA6191 > UBA6191. The sequence goes on along the minus strand of DITF01000279.1, from coordinate 12,389 downwards.
TTTCCAACTGCTGATCTTTAGGCGATGCCTGACCTAACAGGGTTCGGCCCGTGAGCTTCAAATCCAGGCGTTTATCAAATAGCTGTTTATCAACCAAAAAGTATTCCTGTTCAGCCCCTAGAGTAGTTTTTACCCAACGAGGTGTTGGCCCAAACAGGGAGCATACCTTTTTGGCTGCTTCTGAAATCACATGAATGGAGCGCAAAAACGGAGTCTTTTTATCCAAGGCCTGACCATGATAGCTGATAAAAATTGAAGGAATGGCCAAAATTCCACCCTTGGGGGTTTTTACAATATAGGCAGGAGTCCCTGGATCCCAGGCAGTATACCCCCGAGCCTCAAAGGTCGAACGAACCCCACCGTGTGGAAAAGAAGAAGCATCAGGCTCACCCTGAATCAACTGTTCTCCTGAAAATCTTTCCAGAGCCACCCCGTCTTCAAAATTCAGGAAACTGTCATGTTTTTCGGCAGTGCCTCCCGTTAATGGCTGAAACCAGTGGCAATAATGAGTCGCTCCATTTTCCAAAGCCCACTCTTTCATAGCATGAGCAATGGTATCGGCTAGTCTTCTATCCAGCCTTTGTCCTTCTTCAATGCAATACAAAAGTTGATCAAAGACCGATTTTGGCAATTTGCGCCGCATTACAGTTCTTGAAAAGCACAGAGTTCCATATCTCTCAGTTAATGTCCTGGAAACGCTCATACAATTATTCCTTTACTGACAAATTTCTTCCCCCACCAGGGTGATTTGGCTCTATTCTAAAACACAGAATTTCAATTGACCAAAAGATTTTTGATTCTTGATGGGATATAATATCGCAAGGTATCATTTATGATTCGCACGAACCTGTTTAAATTGATTGGCGAAGGCCTGGAAAAAATCGCGGATGCTGTGGAAAATAAGCCCAACATCCATGGGTCGCCTATCCGAAAGACCACTTATTCCAGCCGCCCTAGTACACAAAAGGACTCGGAATCAAACACCCAATCTACCGTTTCTTCTCCAGTCCCTGATGTCATTCAGAGTGAACCCGTATCACAGCGGCCAGAAGACCAATACAAAGAGCGGCAAAAAAAACGCTTCCACAGTGACTTTGTGGCATTTGTGAGTTTTTTTCAGGATTTGCTATTAGATGAAGATTTAGCCACCGAAAATTTTTCGGTTCATCCTACAGATGCAGACCAAATTGAATTGAGGACTCGAACCCGTGGGGCTGACTTGATTTTAAACTATCATCAGTCTGTTTGTACCTCAAAATTTATGCTTAAAATCAGACCACATTCTTTATCCGATCCAAGATTTTCTGACGAGGTTATTCTTGATTTACCCGACCATTTGAGTTCCTTTCACCTCTCGCATAAATTTGGATATCGTCGTGTTCGCTCCCTGATACTATGGATTCAAACCATGCTGGAGGAGGTTCAACTTCTTCCTGCCATGGATGAAATGCTAATTACTCAAAACCGACAGTTATTAATGCATAACCTAAAGGACCTTCTCTCTGAGAGAGATTTTGGCATGATTGGACAGACTTTTAACCGCCACTATGTTGAGTTAAGCCATACTCGCTACAGTATCCGAATTGAGGAGAAATCAGACACTTTAGAACATGCGATCTTAAGAATTGTGGGTATGCGCACAGTCTCTCATTCCAAACGACCAGACACTAGTGCCAGAACTAGGTACTCTCCTCGGTCAGGGAATATTGATCGGTCCTTTCATATTCCTATTTTGCAAATGGTTCCGGCAAATCTGAATGCTAGAACTCCAGATTATAACCGAGCAGAGGCGTTGTTGAATCTGGTCCACCAACTGGCTGAGGATATTCTGATTCGTGAATCTGAACTGATGCAAAAAATTCAACCCCTGTAAATAATCTGAACCAGTCGTAGAATTATCAGAATTCCAAACAAAATCAGAGCCATGATTTCCAAGCGACGGGGTGATAATCTCTCCAGCCAATGCATCGGTCTGTTGACTCTAAAAATCATGTGCGGGCTCATTTCTTCAAGGGCCGATCTGATTTCTGACCATTGCTGAGGCGTGATCACCTGTGGTTTAGTTTTTAACTCCACCGAATATTCAATGCCGCGATAGCGATTCTTTTGAGCAATGATCAAATCGATCCCGTGAACACTCATTGATTTTTGTTCTTCTTCCAGGCGAAATGGATTCTGTTTCCCATTCAAAAATACAAACTTCTGTCGGATATGGATGGGTGGAATTAACATGGGTAATTTTCTGGTTTTTTCCAAAAAATTTTCCTGAATCCAGGTCTGAATTTCATAGGCGATTATTTCCAAAAAGTGTTGATTTCCCACTTGAGTCCACAGGGTCTCAGTATTGTAGGTTTCACGGCATATAAGCACTGGTCTTCTGGGGTCCTCATAAATTTCAAACCCTTTTGGTTCGAGTTCACACTCCAAAATTTTCTCCAAAAATCTGCGATAATTTTCTGGAAGTTCAGTTCCATTGGTCTGGGTTTCCTGATGCACCTTTCCACAGGCTGTACCTCGATACTCGGTTTTGACCTTAACTCTGTGTTCTCGCTTGGTACGGAAATACAGTTCAATTCGGGAATCCAGATGGTAGTCATACTCTACACGATGTCCAGAATGAACCCACAATACCTCAGGATTTCCGATCAATAGAAGCTGGCGATTGGCCATATCGGCTATACTTTTTGGATCAAGCTGGTAAATGTCGGTGGGATCCACAAAAAATTTGTCAGAATCCGTCTGAATATATAAAAGGCAGTGATCGAAGTACAGGCCTGGTATAGGGGGGATTGTGTCCCCCAATTTTTTTGTATCCATTAGAGCTAACCAGGAAGTGTAGCCTAGCCGTTTAATAAGGACCTGTAACAAAAATGATTTGTCCTTACAATCACCCCAGCGTTTATAAAGGAGAGTATCGGGGCTTCTGGGAAAATAACCCGACTGTGTAATAGCCACGGAGAAATAATTGATTTTTTCTTTAACCCAATCAATTACTTCCAGAAGTTTTTCCTCCTGCGTGGCTTTGGAGTCAAGAATTTTTTGTAACGACTGAGGTAAAAGTTCTTCGGAAAGTTTGGCTTCCTTTTGTGTGTACTCATGAACCCAGGTACTGATTTGTTGCCAGTCTTTGGCGGTACTCAAATAAAGGCAGGGTACTAGTTCTGCATAAGATAAAGAATTTGTTTCAAACTTGGGAGCGGGTTGAGGTTTGATATCCCAAAACATCTGTAAGCCGTTTACGGTCTGTTTTTCCGTTGCTGGGCTATCGCAAGAAAACTTAAAATGCTCCCTGACATAATCGTCTGCCAGAATGGCATAAAAATACAAACGATCTACATCCTGAGTTACTAAAGCATACCCAGTTGAAAATATATTGTCGGTCAGAGATAAATCCATATGTATGGAATAGGCCACATGAACCATGGCCCCAATTTCTACATGATTCAAAATTGCCTGCACGGCCCACTCATTGGAAAGAATTTTTTTGTACTCGTTATCGCCTACCTGATGCACCAAAACATCTTCAGACAAAACCCGATACTCTTTACCTTTGATGCTGACTTTGATTTCGTGAATTTCCACTGATTCCAGGGGTGGAAAATAATGAAAGCGCAAATCAGCCGAGCGCTCCATGCCGCCTTTATTCATAACCTTGTAGCAATACTCCACATAGAGAGTGGCCGTAGATTGTTTCAGATAAGCTACGCGCAATAAATAAGGGTAAGCAATATCGAGACTTTTTTTGGAGGATGGTTCCCGTACAGTAACCGGATACCCTTCTATATTATTAAGCCATGGCGGCTTATCGGAGTAGAACTTTACTCCATGACGAATAAATGGTTCAGCGCCTCCGATAGCGAGATTTTTCATGATGTTTCCTTGGATGGCAGCGAATACTTATTACACGGTGACACTCTGGCTCCTGCAATTCTTCCTGTACAAAGCGCAGGTTACTGTTCTGGAAAATTGATTTTCACACCTCCTTTGCTGGTGAGGATGCAAACCAGATTGGCAGTGGCTGAATCTCATGATACAACAAGGCATGCGGTTGAAACGGAGACTGTTTCAGAATGACCCTCTCCTGTGAGGGTGTTGATTGTCTGTGAGGATTAACAACTGCTGGCACGCCTGGCACCAGACTAAATATCAGACAGGTTAAAACTAGGATCATCATATGGTATACTCCCGCATTATGGATAAACCTGTTATCGTCGCATTAGCAGACTCCACCGAAGTTTCCCGTACTTGGATGCTGACCACAAAAGACACTTTGTGTACCTGTTTTGAAGTCCTTGGTGCAGAAGATCTCGATTCACTGATGGAGAGGCTTGGTACACATTCTGTACAGGCCGTGGTGCTTTCGGTTACTGCCGGCACAGGCGCAGGCTATCACTGGCTGGAATCCTTAAGGCAGGATCCTCAATATGACGACATGCCCATACTTGTAATCCTTAACCAATATGCGGCCGCATCCCAAAGCACTCTTTTGCGGCTAGGGGCTGACTGGATTCAGGTGTATGAAGATTCCGAGTCTTTTGCTCCCACCATACTGAACCAGGTTCAAAGACTGATGCGGGATACGGAATTTGTTAAAAAAGTCAGGGAACGAGTGGCTAAACGGGGACTGGAAATAGAAATTATCACAGATAAAAAAATTTAGTTTTAACAGTGGGTAGTGGCCAAGCCGCCCAAACTGGTTTCTTTATACTTGTCTGACATATCTGTGCCTGTTTCTCTTAAGGTATCAACACATCGATCAAAACTTATCAAATGGTCCCCATCGCCTAATAGAGCAAGGTTTGCCGAATTGATAGCCGTTCCAGCAGCAATGGCGTTTCTCTCAATGCAGGGTACCTGAACTAGCCCCATGACCGGATCGCAGGTCAGGCCTAGATGATGTTCTAAAGCGGCCTCAGCCGCCGACTCAATTTGGGAATTGGTGCCACCACTTAAAAAACAGGCCGCAGCCGAAGCCATGGCGCAGGCTGTACCAACCTCACCCTGACAGCCGACTTCAGCCCCACTAATGCTGGCTCGATCCACCACAATATTTCCAAATAGAGAGGCAATCAATAAAGAATCCGCAATGGCATCATCTAAAAGTTTTAACTCCTCCATCAAAAGATACAAAACCCCTGGAACGACACCACAGGCTCCACAGGTAGGAGCTGTAACAATCCTGCCTCCAGAGGCATTTTCCTCAGAAACAGCTAAGGCATAAATATTGGCCTTAGCTAGAGTAGGTATGGCTTTTTGTAATTGAGAGGAGCGGTTTAAATACCTCTCTCTTGTGCGTTTGGCCCGGCGTCTGACATTGAGTTTCCCCGGTAAATACCCATCCTGTTCCAGCCCACTCTCCACGGCTTGTTTCATGACATGCCAAAGTTTTTTCAATTGAGCCTGAATCTCTATTCTAGTCATTTTGGTAAGTAATTCTTCCTGGGCGTAAACAAAATCTAAAAGGCTCATGGAATTTTCATGACAGAACTTTAAAATTGCGTTGCTACTTAGTTTTTCGCCTATGGTGCGCGATCCTGCCGGCTTCACAGCTTCAGCTAAAAGCCAGGCTCCCCCTCCAATAGAACAGCATTCCTTATCTAAAAGTACCTGTCCATTAGCATCATAGGCAAAAAAATGAGCCGTATTGGGATGCCTTAATCCACTTAGAACCTTATCAAATTTTACCAAGCCCTCTACATTCGCGCTTAAAAAGCGCTCTCCCAGATAAAATCCCTGATTTCTTTCCACTTCCAGGGTAGCTCCCTGGATTTTTTCTATTTCAGATAACACGGGATCAAGACCTAACAGACCAGCAATCACAGCATTGGGTGTTAAATGCCCTTCACCAGTTAAAGCCAGGCTACCCTTGAGTACTACCTCTATTTTATGTACAGGTAGTTCGAGCTCGAGTAGCCGATGGCGAAAAGCCTGGGCCATACGCATTGGGCCTAAAGTGTGAGAGGAAGAAGGGCCAATTCCGATTTTCAACAAATCAAATGTACTTTGTTTAATCAATAATTCCATAGGCTTTTATCATACCATCAAATATAATATTCAAGGGAATGGAGTTATGCTAAATCAAACATCCGGCGCGGACAAATCCTTGCCATCACTGAATTTAAGTCAACTGCTTGCTTGGGAAAACGAGGTATTCAGGCAGCACCGCCATTTAAGTTATCCTCAGTATTTGACAAGCCTTTATCAATATCTTAGCCCCCTTCTAAGCCTTGAGAAACTGGATTCCCTGAAGGCCTGTCTGCAATTGAGACCAAGAAAAATTGGAATCTATCCTGGTTCCTTTGATCCTTTTCACAAAGGTCACCTTAGTATCCTTTTAAAAGCAGAGTCCTTGTTTGACAAGGTAATTATTGCGGTGGGAATCAATCCTCAAAAAGATCCTAATGATGCGGATTTGAGGGTGGATAACTTAAAAAAAATTCTCAATGATCGTGAGGTTTTAGGCTATCAGGGATACCTGACTGATTTTTTGGCCTCGTTGGATTATGAAACGACAATTATCCGTGGATTAAGAAACGGATACGATTTGGAGTATGAGTTAAACCAGCTTCGGTTTATTGAGGACATGAGCCAAACAAATATCAACCTGTGTTTTATTCCCTGCGATCGTGAATTTTCCTACCTCTCAAGCACTGCCTTAAGAAACATGCAAAAAATAGCTGGGCAAAAAGAGGGACTATATTTACCTAAATCTTCACAGGATAAAGGCATTAAAGCCTAGGTAAACAAAAAATTTCATAAGTTCTGGTGCTGACTTTACCCTGATAATATCCAGGCCCAACGCGGGTGGATATCTTTTGTCCCAAACAGGTCAGAAGATGAGTGCTGATCACATTTTCAGTGTCCGCTTCAGCCAGAATCCGAGTATCTGTGTTTAACAAAAGCTCCTGCAGACTAAGCTTCATATATCCACGGCCCAGAAATTCTGTAAATGTCATAAATTCCAGCCAGACTTCCTCATCCTTAGGATGCAGTATGAGCCAGGTAGCAATCCCACTACCTGTATCCCAGACTAAACTTTTGTGTTCTCTGATATAGCTTTTAAGAATATCCTGACTAGTCATCTGCACTGCTGTTGGTAAAAAATTCTGAATATGAATAGAATTTTTCAAGGCATTCAAGAGCAAGGGCACATCGGTTTGTTTAACTGATCGCAAGGAGGACTTGGCAAAATTTGCTTCGCCGATGATGTCATTTTTGTCTATTTGATCTACAATTTGCATCCATGTCATGTCAGTATTTTAATCAGATGCCTTGTAAAGGCAAGCCCGGATCATGAACCTAACTGATCTTTTAAGTGAACATCCAATCCTTGAGCTTGATCTGTTTAACCTTCTAAGAGTTAATTTTCATGATGTCTGTGACTTTGTATCGTTAAGAATTTATGACAACGAAGCCAAAGTCTTATTGGCAGAAGGTCAGAATTATCCCAGCCTTGAGATTTCTGGATTGCAAAAAGTTGCGTCTTTGGAGTACGCGATTACTGAAGATGGGCACCTTCATTGGGTACACCTTTTGATTATCAATTCTGTGCACGAGGGCTATATAGAAATTGTGTGCCAAAATTGCGAGAATCCGGGCAAGGATTTTTTATTGATTTCAAAAAGTCTTAGGTTAGCGGTTTTGTCACGGATTCAGATCTGTGAAAAAGCCCTGGCTTTGGAAAATCATCAGACCAGACTTAGGCATCAATCGAATCAGCTATCCAGAATTCAAGACAATTTTGAGATCATGTCGGAACAAAATCTGACAAAAAATCGGGAATTGGAGCGATTGTTTGAAGAGAAATCTGAGCTTTTGAATCAGGTATTGCAAAGGGCCAGAATGCTTGATCTGCTCCAGGATGTAAACTACCAGAATGAAGCGGAATTTTTATCCCGATGCTGCTTAATTATCAGTGAGCATCTTCATGCAGCCAGCAGTCTTATCTGGATGCTTGATAAAGATAATCAACGACTTTTGGTGGTGTATGCTGATGGGGTGCAAGCGGAACATGAAATTACCCAGGATCTGGTGTCTGGAGTAGTTGGTCGCTGTTTTCAGCTTAAAGAATCCTTGTATTCTAACGGTCCAGAACTGCAAGAGGCTCTGCCAGCTGGGATTCGTGTACCCAATCAGGACGGGACTATTCAATCTGTTTTGGTAACTCCTATTGAGTTTCGTCAGGAAGCTATTGGAGTATTGCAGATTTTTAATAAATCTCGCGGTTTTGAGGATGATGATTTAAAAATAGCCTCGGACATTGCTCGGTCTCTTACCAGTCATTTAAATATTCACAAACTGATCTCATCCCAGATTGCCGCTAAAATGGAGCTTGAATCACTTTTGGCCACCATTCCTGATGTGGTTTACAAGATCGATCCTAACGGAATCATTCGATACCTTAGCCCAGCTATTGAAGCCTTTGGCTACAAAGTCAGTGATCTGATAGGAAAACATTTTAGTCATTTTATCCGCACTGAAACCTTTCCTTCCATTAGCCGACCAAAAGCCCTGGAAAACTCTCGTCCTGGCAGTCAGATTCACCTTTTTGATGAAAGACGAACTGGTGAAAGAGCTACCAAAGGTTTGGAGATTCAAATTAAACCTGGGGCAAATCTAAAACATGGGAACCTGATTTACGGTGAAGTGAACAGTTCTGGATACTGGCAAAACTCTATCCGTAATACTCCTGAGTTTCGGGGCAGTATTGGTATTATTCGGGATATAACCAATCGAAAGCTGGCCGAAAGTAGTCTGCTTCGGGTTCGAGAAGATAAGGCCAAATTGGAGGCTCAACTTTTGCAATTGCAAAAGATGGAAATCATTGGAACCTTAGCTGGAGGTATTGCCCATGATTTTAACAATATTTTACAGCCGATTTTGGGCTATACCTACCTTATGTTGCAAGCCACGACCCCAGAGTCCAACAATCATGGATACCTCAATAACATTTGGACAGCAGCCAATAGAGCCAGAGATCTGGTCAAACAAATTCTTACTCTGAGCCGGCAGGCTGAGTTTCAAAGAACCCCTTTTGATTTAAAAACCATTATTAATGAAGTAGTCCAGTTGATTAGAGCGTCTTCCACTCCTGACATCGTCTTTCAAGTAAATCTTGCCCCGTTGCCCCTTGTGATTTTAGGCGATCCTTCCCAACTACACCAGGTTTTGATGAACCTCTGTACTAATGCCTGTCATGCCATGATGGATTGTGGGGGAGTGCTTGAGATTTTGGCTGAGGTCGTAGATGCGAGTCCTCAGAATATAAAAGGCTTGCCTGGATTTCATGCCGCCCCTCATATACGACTGTTGGTTCGTGATGAAGGCCATGGTATGGATAAAATAACCCAGGAAAGAATATTTGAGCCCTTTTTCACTACCAAAAAACCCGGAGAAGGCACCGGGCTTGGGTTATCGGTTGTTCATGGAATTATCGCTAATCATTCTGGGTTAATTCAGGTTCATAGTGAAAAAAACTTGGGCACAACTTTTACTATTTACCTTCCCTGTCACATGGAAACGGTAGAAAATCCCAGTCAGATACAACACACCCAGGTGTTGGAGCAGGGACGAATTTTGTTTGTGGATGACGAGGAAATCATTACCCAACTGGGTAAAGATGTACTGGAGCGATTCGGCTATGAGGTAGATATCACTACAGATTCTTTGGAAGCTCTGGAGCTCATCAAAAAAAATCCATCCTTGTATGACCTTCTGATCACGGATAATTTTATGCCTCATCTCACAGGTATTGCTTTAGTTGAAGCTGTGCGGGCTATTAATGCTGATTTACCTGTGATTCTAACCACGGGTAACGATTTGCGGGGTACTTCCAACAAGCTGGCTCAGTACCCCAAAACCGAATACCTATTTAAACCGATTAGTTCCGATGAGATGTATCAGGCTATTCGACGCCTCTTAAAGCCTCAGCGGGAAGGTCTGTAATCCAATAGTCTGGAGTCAAAGCGGATTCCTTGGGCCTCGGCCTGACGAACCCTCAGAAAATAAGCTGCGCCGCTAAGAATTTCGTCGGCCACTACAGATGCATTACGAGCAGCAGGCTCAGAAAGATAGGTATTACGAACCCAGTCATTAAAGGCTCCCATAGCTGGTCCAGCCCAAATCTGATAGTCCATTTCCCGACCCTTTTCCCCAGAGTTTGCCCAACGGGAAGAAAGACCAAGATACCAGCGAAAGACTAAAGCCATTTTCTGTTTAGGATCTGCTTCAGCCATATGAACCTGTTCTGGATCGCGGCTTAAAAAGTATNNTCAAGGCTCCGTCTGAATATTTGAGTCTCCAAGCGGGTTTTTTCTTCTTGAGGAATAGTTTCAAGACCTGAGTAGGTACGATAAATCTCGTATAGTTTTTGGGCTCGCATGGGGAAGAGGGTACCGCGTTTTAAAACCTGAAGTTTTACACCCATTTCAAACATATCGGCGGCTGGAGCCATGGCCACATCAGCCATTTCGGCCTGAGCCAATACTTTTCTGACATGATCGCAGGACCCTGATTCTACACAGGCCTGATTGACAGAGCCGGTTACAATAAATGCGGCTCCCATCATATAGGCTCCCAGGGCTGACAAAGGTGTAGAAATGCCTCCCCCTGCTCCAACCCTTAGTGCTGGAGAGTACAAAAACTCAGCCTGGATTTCATCCCGAAGCCCTAGTATGGAAGGTAAAAGACAGGGCAGAGGACGATTATCCGTGTGTCCCCCGGAGTCCGCTTCTACGATAATATCGTCAGACATTGGGACGGTTTGAGCCATTTCCATTTGATCTTTACTAATATGTCCAGCCTGCAACAGTTTTTCCAAAAACTTCATGGGAGCAGGACGCATAAATTTAGATGCCACTTCCCGGCGCGAAATTTTGGCGATGACTCGATTGCCAATTTGAATGCTGCCATCGCTATTGCGCTTTAACCCCGCTACACGGTAACGAACAATATGTTCGGTCAAGTCAAGAAATGCGGAGGCTTCCACGGTTTTCACCCCGTACTTTAGATACAATTCCACCGCACCTCGCTCCAGAGCTTCTTCACTGGGGGAATGAATCAGATTAAAGGCATATGGGCCATCAGGAAGTGCTTTTTGAATTCTCTGAATTGCCTGTTCCACCCGGGCGGGAACCAGACCAGCCGCTCCAAAAGATGCCAGATAACCAGCACTACCCAAGGCAATCACAAGCTCTTCACTAGCAATACCATTGGCCATGGCACCAGCCATATAGGCGGCTTTAACTCCATGGGCCTTCATAAATTCGGGATCCCCAAGCCGGCCTGTGTCCTGAGCCGGTATCTGGGCTAATATCTCATACCCGTCTCCGTTGGTGTTGAGGTTGCCTTCAAAACAAACTCCCAATCCATCTTTACCAGACACCACATACAAAGGACGGGATAAGTCCCTTAGGGCTTTACGAATCCCAGCTTCTTGAACAATTAGCTGTTTATCAGTGGCCAAAAGCCATAATTTCTGGGGCGCGGCCCAAGCTGTAGTCGATATCATAATACATCCATAAAAGCAGAAACGGAAAAAACGGCCTTTCCTGCTCCAACAGGCCCGTAACCAATAGGTTCAGGCAATTTATACTTATAAAATGTGTTGCGAAATTCCTGCAAAAGTCTACAAAAATACAATAAGGGCGGTGCTGGTTGTGGTCCTAGTTTGGCATGTGGTTCAGGGCACCATGAGGTAAATCTGGGCATGATCCCTTTGGACATAAAAAACTCAAGTCCATCTTTGGTGGAAGCAATGGCCTCTTCGACATCAGAATAGCCATAATTCTGATTCATCTCAACCCCACCTACAAAATTGGGAATCACACATTCTGGCCCAAAAATCTCTGCTGATTCTACAATTCTTTTGATCCATTCTTCTCTACCTATCACGCGGGTTTTTCCGGGGCAGATGAGCGGAAAAAGACGGGCATCCCATACCTCATAGTTTGGGTGGTAGACTCTGACACCGCTATCCTTGAGAAGCTGGCAGTCATCACGGGTAAATGCCTGAACAACCGCCTTGATAATCCAGCGGTTGGAAAACCGATTGTGAATGGCTTTAGCATATCGTGAGTAAAATTCTACCTCACCCTCACCCCGCAGATTTTCAATAATGGAACCACCGGTAATGGTAAGAGCCTGAGCTACCCGATCTTCTTCCTCAATAAATTGCAGGGCCTCAAGAATCTCGGCTTCTGATTTCACAGCAGTATAGGGCCGGCCAGCCTTTCTTTGTTGCTCATAGTTACGATTCAGATCACAGAATTGGCACTGCTCTTCACGATTAAAATACTGACACATTCTATAGACCGTCAGATAAATCAGATAACCCCACTCAATCACCGGAGCTACTTCACCTAAGGCCTTGCCGTTAGACATTTGCCTTT
>DITF01000253.1 GCA_002422125.1 bacterium UBP17_UBA6191 | reverse complement strand
GGTCTGGAGTCGTGTGTGGGAACCAATGCATAATGCCATCATAAGCTTTAAGCCCGATTTCGTGATTGCCTTTGGCTTAAAAGCCAGCTCCAACTGTATTACCTTAGAAAAACAGGCCCATAACTGGAATCGTGACATACCAGATAATCTGCGGGTAAAAAATCCCGGGACAATCGAAGCAAGAGGTCGGGAATATCTTGATTCTTCCTTGCCTCTAAGCGAATATTTTCACAAACTGACCCAAAAGGGAATTCCCGTGGCCTACAGTGAAGATGCGGGAGGATATCTCTGCAATCATCTGTTTTACCGGCTACAAAATTACTTTTTGAATGATAGTCATGTTAAGTCAGGATTTATACACTTGCCGGTATGGGGCGTTAATAAAGGCAATCCTTGTTTGTCTGAGGTGTTACACATACTATTGGAAAAAGTTCAGGACTAATGACAAAACAGAACCTTCCGCTAAAGTCATTTTTTGAGAATCAATTTATTTCAGAAACCTCCAGCCCAGAAAACTATCTTCTAATCGCTTTACATGGACGGGGTGACACCTGTTTAGGTATGCGAAGAGTGAGACGATTTCTTGAGCTACCCACCCTCGATTGGCTACTTATCAATGCCCCAGATCCTTGGAAAAACCCCAACGGATTTGAAGGGTTTTCCTGGTATGAACGCCCACCAATACACGAGTTCAGCTTAAAACGCAGTCTAAATCTTTTAGAAGATTTGTTAGCCGAGTTGCAGGATATGGGATGGCCAAGAAAAAAAATCATTCTGATGGGGTTTTCTCAGGGAGCAATCCTGGCTCTGGAACTGGTTTTTTCAAGTGAACATCCCTTTGCGGCTGCGATTTGTATCAGCGGTACAATCATAGACCCAGACAGCATGGATCAGAGGATACACAGCGGAGCATTTAAAACGCCTATTTTAGTCAGCCATGGAACCAAAGACGATGTTTTAGACTATGAAACCACTTCGGAACGAATTATGTCATTACAGACTATATTGCCAAATGTAGCATTTCATGTGTTTGAAAAAGGCCATGAAATGCAAAAAAATGAGTTCCAATTGTACCGTGCGTTTTTGACACAAAGAGTGCTCCAATAGTCCCTAAATAGTGCTCCAATACGGGTTTTCCTTGACCCTGCCGATAGTTTGGTCGTACAGTTAATTGCGAACAAACTAAAAAAGGCTCGTTATGAGGATTGACAATTTAAATACCATTCGAACAGACATCATAAGCTCAGCCACTCCTGTTCAGACAGGTGGCACTGTAACTAACAGGACCAGAACCAATCCGGTTGCAGAAACAGGTATGGGCTATGACTTCGCTAAACTGGAATCAACTAGTCAAATACTTCAGGCCAATTCAAACAGCACTCAGTTGCAAACTGGCTTAAGTACGCTTCAGTCTGAGGCCTACAACTTAAAGTCTTTGTCCTCTCTAGACCCAGAGGTAAAATCAGAAGAAATTTTTGCTCCTGCAAAAGTAGCTGGAAAAGCCAGTACCCCAATTTATCGCTTTGAGAAAGATTTAGTCTTTACGGTTGCCGACACAGATGCCCACAATGTCTTGTCCTCAAGACTCTCAGATCATACTGAAAAAGCTGAAGTGCGCGTAGCTGGTGGCCGAACTTACACAGCCGAAGAGCTGGCTAAAGAAATCAACCGCAGCGTTTCCCAACAACGATCCTCCCGAAGGGCTGATATCAAGGCCATTGTGGAAGACGGACGGGTTTTGGTCACTACTGGCAAAACGGGTGACAGCTCTGAGGTTAAAATTGAGGGGAACAAAACCTTTGAAAATTTCTTTGGAACCCCTGCCCTAATAAAAAACGGTGAGGGTGGAGAAAAGTCTTTTGCCGTCAGCGACAATATATTGAGTGATGGCAGAACTGTAACTTCCGGAGGCAACCGAGTAGCTCTCAGATACTGGTCCGCCGATGGAGAATTCAACGACTTTAAAATCACAACTCCGGCTTTGAAAAATCAAGATTCTCTGACTGGGGAGGACCTGTTAGGTCTTTATAATCAAGCCTTTGAAGACCAAATTGGCGGAGCAGTGACGGCTAGGTTTAATGAAGAAGGCCAAATTGTTTTTGAAAGTGCCAAAGGCGGCAGTGACTCTGGCTTCAGACTGATTCGTATGGGCGGAAACTTTACCTATGGTACAAATCAATCCAATTCAGGATATGCTTCTATTGGTAGTGGCGGAACCGCGGCTGTTTTAGATTTTCAAACACCTGAGAGTCTGGGTGGAATGATGTTTAATGGGGCAACCACTTTCCGCATCCAAGACTTAAATGGAAATTCAACCAAATCAATCACCTTGGGTGAAGAGGGACAAACCTCGTTTATCGAAAAGGCTGATATTCTAAAAGAGTTTGAAAAGGCTGGAATCAAAAAAACGGATGTCCGGGTTCAATTTAATCAGGACAATCAACTGGAGCTGTTCTCCTTAACCGCTGGCAAAGACTCCGGTTTTTATCTGGAAACAGACTCACCTGAAATGGATAAAAGACTGGAACAGAATCTAGGCTTTTTGGCTGGATTCAAATATATAGGCACTGGAACGGATACCATTTCTGATAAACCAGGCAAGCCAGAAAATCCCGGAAATTCTGGTAATGCTCCTGGAAAAAACAAAGGACTGGACACCGATGATTCCTTGGCCAAACGACAGGCAGTGATCGATTCTGAATTGAAAAAAATTCAGGAAAAACTAAATGAGCTGACAAACACTAAAGGCTCACAGCTTCCTGATATGAGCTGGATTCAAGGTAGTCTGTCCGATACCCTGTCCATGATGATTTTAAATCCTGAAAAGGCTTTATTTTCTCAGACTCTGGATATCCTTCCCTCCAGCCGTCGTTTCTTGGAAGGTTAATAAATACTGGTTCCAGGTTTGCGAGTGGTTCGGAAATTCTTTTCTGAACTGCTCGTCAAACTGGTGGACCATATCTAAAACTCTCCGATCCCGAAGGGAATCCTTTTTGAGTTCCTGCAATCCGTACCAGGCCTTTTTTAATGCGTCTTCTGGATCTTGCACAGAACACTTTATCGAGGCCATTTCTAAAAGGGCCATTCCAAGTTGCCTCGGATTATCTAAAAGTCGTGACTGCCTTAGACAACGGTTCAGGTATTGTTCGGCCTTGGGGTAATCCTTTAACTTATGTAGTGTTTTGGCAGCAAAAAGTAAGGAAATAGTAGATCCAGCCAAGTCGCCCCTAGCCTCCTTTTGTTGGATGGCTTCCTCAAACAAAGGCAAAGAATCAGAAAATTCCCCAAGCTGCCGTAAACACTCAGCCTCGTTATGAAACATTTTAGCAATCTGGGAACTGTCTTTAGCCCGTTTTGCTTCCCGTCTTCCCTGAATAAAATAGTCCCTGGCCTCCACATACTTACCGCGAAAATAAGCTAAAGACCCAGCCTCATTCAGAACCGATGCTAAAAACTGTGGTGAATATGAGCTTTGATTCTGAAACAATCGATTCATGAGTAGCTCTGCCTCATCCATCTGATTCTGAACCCTAAGAATCATAGTCTTTTGCAATAAAAACTCTGGTTCCAGTTCGGGCAATAACATAGCCTCCAGATTAGCCAAGTGTTCCTTTAGCGATTCACGGGAATCGGTTTTTACACGGTTGGGCAAATCACGAAACTGAAGCCTGAGATAGCGGCCTATGTCATGCTGCAAAAACGGCAACCATTTTTTCAAAAGCTCCTGCGCATCAAAAAACTTACCTAGAAGCCCAAGCGTGTTGTACAGATTTTCCAGGATCTCATAGAGCTGAGAACTATCCAGCCCCGTAGTTTTGTTGCCGTACTGTTCCAGGATCTCACGATATTCCCGTACTGCTCGATGCCACTGAAAATTCTGAAAGTGTCGGTTGGCCTGTTTCAAGGAATATGCCAGCGCTTTCTCTGGGTGTCCCGAGCGCTTGAAATGATGGGCCAAAGCCTCATCAGAATACAAAGGATGATGAGCCTGATCACTTAACCAGCAGCCAATCTGTTCATGCAGATCGAGTCTGGCTTTTGTGGTCATCCTGTGATACAGGCTTTTTCTGACCATATCACTTAAGAACTTCCAGATCACATCATTGGACCCAGCAGATTCCCGTTGAATCAATCCCACCGATTCACAATGCTTCAGGCAGAGGGAAATATCGCGATTTTTCTTAAGACTACTCAACCCATTTTGCGAAAACAGTCGTCCAAAGGCGGAAGCCTTTTGCAAAATTTCGCGCTGGGCAGCTTGCAGCAAATCCAGGCGTTCCTGAATCACTAACTCCACACTGGCAGGCAAATTCTCTGAACTTTTTTGCGCATTAAATCGATACCCTCGCTCGCTCGCCTCAATAACCTTAACTCTTTCCAGATGCAAAATCATCTCTTCCACAAAAAGCGGATTTCCCTCAGCCTGCCGAATCAAATGATCCAAAAATTCAGGCGAGACTCCATGCACTGTTTTTAGAAGTTCAAGGGTTAAGCCGCGTAAATGCTCCGTATTCAACGGCCCCAAATCGATTCTGGTTCCGTTCTTAGTCTGAAAATAAAAGTCTCTAGCCTTGCGAACTGGCCTGCCTGCACCCAAAACAAATAACTTTCCTCTAAGACTGGATAAAAGAAAATCCAGAAGTTTCAAAGAGCCCTCATCGGCCCAGTGCATATCATCAATAAAAAACACGATAGGCAACTTGGAC
The DNA here is from genome assembly GCA_002422125.1 of bacterium UBP17_UBA6191. Classification (GTDB taxonomy): domain Bacteria; phylum Muiribacteriota; class UBA6191; order UBA6191; family UBA6191; genus UBA6191. Next base: position 9,030 of record DITF01000253.1, on the reverse strand, counting down.
GAAACTTCAGATAACCAGATTAGTAATGCCTGATAGGCTTCCAAGGCGATTTCGTGCAAAGATATAAGCCCTGAAAGCGGAGGATGGGGCAATTGAAGCAAACGGCAAATGGAAAGGGCCATTTCACTTATCAAAGAAGGAGCATGACCCATCAGATCCCGACTCATGCAATGTAAAATGGCCTCATAGTCTTGAAGGCCAAGCTGGAAAAAGAAGACTCGAAATACCCGATAATCCTCAGATGCCCTGGAATTATAGTGGCACAGGGAAACCAGCACCCTCTGATTGGAATTTCTGACCCATTGCTCAAAGTCCTGTAAAAGTCTTGTTTTTCCCAAGCCTGATTCCGCTTCCAACAAAACCAGATGCGGAATTTTTTGGGCACAGCTTAGTTCGTACTTTTGAACCACAGACTGAAACTCGCTCTGCCTGCCTCTAGTATCTGCTACTCGGCCCAGAATCTCGCGACGGCTAGGCACATTTTTCCCCAACAGAACACAGGTCAGAATTTCCTCATCCATACCTTTGACATGGATGCTCTGCACCGGACCAAATCGAAAGCGGGAACCCATCTGTAAGGCCATGGACTGAGTCAATAAAATGCCTCCTAGTGGGGCATGCTGCTCCATGCGTTTGGCAATGTTCACCGAACTGCCAATCACATCTGTCACCGATCCAATTTCTCCCACTACCACGGTCCCCGTGTTCAGACCAATTCTAAGCGATAATTCAATCCCTCGGGAAGTATGGATTTCATAGGCATATTCTTCCATGGCACGAAGCATTCTTAAAGCAGCATATCCTGCCAAAGATGGGGCCATATCGGCACCACCACTCAGGCCAAACACAGCCATAATACAATCACCGTCATGCTTTAATACCCGACCACCCTCTTGAGTGACACAGGCTCCTAACTTCCCAAAGCACTCATCCAGAATATCCTTCACCAGATCCGGGGCCATGGTGGTGGACAGTTTGGTAAATCCTCGTAGATCAGCGAACAAAACGGTCAGAATTTTTAACTCTTCCTGAGAGGTTTGGGGCAGAGATGGTGCAAAAGAAAGGCCACAATGAAAACAGAAGTTGGCAGCTTCCGGGTTTTGGGTTAAACAGGTGCGACAGGCTTTCACAAGTTCCTATATAGCATATATCGCGCTGAGGGGCTATCCTGTGTCCATGCACAAACAAGGAAGAAATAAGGGCGAAGTCAGTTTGGAAAGAGCTCTTTCCAAGTTAGGAATCCTCTCTCGCTCCAAAGCCCGAGAGGCAATTATTGCTGGTGAAATCAAGGTAAATGGGAAGACCATCACCAATCCCAATCTACCGGTAGTCCCAGAGATCGTCAAAATTCATTGGAATCAGGAAGTCAAAACCAAGGCCAGGCCAGTGACTCTGGTACTTTACAAACCCAAGGGATATGTCACAACCGCTAGTGACGAAAAGGGCCGACCCACCGTATTTGATCTGTTACCGGCCTCATTACCCCACCTCGGACCTGTGGGCCGACTAGATATGCAAACCAGCGGCCTTTTGATCCTAACCAATCAAACCCAACTAGCCAATTACCTCACCAGCCCAACGAACAAAGTGCCCCGAGTGTATCTGGTTACAGTAAAAGGATTGTTTGCCGATTCCAGCCGATTTCAGCTTCTTAATGGGGTTTTGGATGAGGGTGAAATTCTAAAGGCCGAATCCCTTGTGATTCGTAAATCCTCCCAAAGAGAATCTCATCTGACAGTAACCCTACAGGAAGGCAAAAACCGCGAGATTCGCAGAATGCTGGATTTAGTGGAGCATCCTGTCACAAGCTTAAAACGGGTTCAGTTTGGCTTATTAGACCTTGGTGGACTGAAACCGGGCGAACATCGCCTGCTCACGGATGATGAAATCAAATCACTTTTATTGGCATAAAGGCCGTTTGCAGGATGCCTATCTGGCCCTTAAAGAAATCTGTGAACAGGAACTCAATCTCAATTTTCATCTGGAATATAGCGAATCCGATCTAATTAGCGCACACCTGGATACCAATCATCGTCTGGAAATCAACCAGCATGGGCACCTGAATCTGTTCTCATTTCATCCACCTCTAGTATCTCAGCATAAAATCAGTATGCCCTGTATAAGCTCCCTCACTGCCCACCGTTGCCTTGAGTTGTTGGCGACCTGGTTGAATTTTCATCTAAACCCTCATGAGGACATTATAGAGCCTTGGTCGATTTTTGCCTTGGGCTCACTTCTGGAATGGTCTGGCTCTCTAGCATCAGAGAATGTCTGGCAATTTGCCGATCAAAGTACTTTGCACCGGGAAGGTCCAGAAATTCATCTGCATCTGAAAAAACCATCGATCTATTTTGCGCGGACTCACCTAAAAATGGGCCTTAGACTGTCCCACCCTCTGCATAACCGAGACAGCAGAAATCTTCTGGATAACTTTCTTTGGCTCGCTCTAGGCGACAAAGCCTGGGAAGATCCGTTAGAATAAACACAAAAGGAGCATCTTATGAAGCATTTTCTTCTGTTTCTGGGAATCCTGAGCCTCCCATTTGGTTCAGACCTAAGCGGTACCTGGCAGGGTTGGGTCAAGTTTGAATGTAAGGTGAATGCCACCGTAACCATGGAAAAGACTCCAGCAGGATACCTGGGAAAATATCGTCTGACCCCGGTCACGGGATGTTTTATTCCCACCCAGCTAGTAGCCGAAATTGGCCTGTTTTCTTTTGCTCCCAAGGAAGGATCCAGAGTCAGCGGATATACCAAAAGCGGAATTTTTTTAGATGCCCTTCAGGCCGGCAATGTCCTCAGTGGCACCTGGTCCAATCTTGTGAGCGGCCCCTTTGAGCTAAGGCGGGTTTCTTCAGAAATTATCCCTCTAAACGAAAAACCATCCGATTGGGGAAGCACAGATAAACACCTGATTTTTGACAAGCTCACCAAACCATTTAAACACTAATTTGAGGACTTCTTATGCAATCCCCTGCTTTTTTGCCTGATCTTTTGGACTATAGCCAGTCCTGTATGTCCGAATACACAAAACAACTGATGGAAATGGTTTCAATCCCCAGTGTTTCTGCCGGAACCGAACATCAGGCTGATCTTCAGAGAATGGCTGAATATGCCCGCGATCTTTTAGCTAAGTATGGATTCACAGCCAAGGTAGTACCTACCAAAGGCAGTCCGGCTATTGTGGGTCTTATGGAGGTTGATCCCAAAGCTCCCTGGATCACGGTCTACAACCATATGGATGTGCAGCCAGCCAAAGAACCGCAGTGGAAAACCAGTCCCTTTGAACCTCTTTTGCAAAATGGGATTGTGATTGGACGGGGTAGCACTGATGACAAGGGCCCGGCCCTATCCATTGTGCATGCTATTCACTACCTGAAATCCAGAAATATTCCCATGCCAAACATTCAGGTAATTTATGAAACCGAAGAAGAAATAGGCTCTCCCAATTTTGGGGCTTTTTTAGATGATAACAAGGGCTGGCTTAAAGATCCTGAATCTATTCTGATAAGCGATACAATCTTTGAAGGCGATCATCCTGCCATTACCTATAAGTTAAAAGGTATGCAAAGAGTAGAATTAGAATTGGTGTCTGGCTCCAAGGATTTGCATTCGGGAATTTTTGGCGGGGCCGTAGAAAATCCATTATCCATTCTGGTTTCGGTTCTAGCCAAGATGGTGAATGAAAAAGGCGAAATTCTGATCCCAGAAATTGCTGGCCCTAACTGCTCCCTAAGCCCTGAAGAAACCAAAGCCCTATCTGAGGTGGCCTCGGTTTTTGATCTAAAAAAATTCACCAAAGACAGCGGAGAAGCTCATCGTTATTGTGAGGATACTTTGGAAATCCTGACTCGCATCTGGCACAAACCCACCCTTGAAATTCACGGTTTCTCCGGGGCCCAACACGAGGTTGGCGTATTAAAATCGGCCATTTCTCCTTCGGTGCGGGCCAAGCTAAGTCTACGACTGGTTCCCGGTCAGGAACCAAAAGCCATTGTATCCGCGATTGAGTCCTTTGTTAAATCCATTCATCCCGGCATTGAAGTTCATGATCTGGGTGGCCAAAAGGCTTCTTTCACCCCCCTATCCGATCCATTTCTAAAAGAAGCATCCGTGGCCTGCACTGTAGGTTTTGGCAGACCGCCTTTGTTCACAGGCTGCGGGGGCACTATTGGGGCCATTCCCCAATTTCAAAGAGTCTGGCCCCAAAGAGCCGTAGTTTTGATTGCCCAAAGTCTAATGTCTGATGGCTATCACGCCCCCAATGAACAGTTTGAACTAATCCAAGGCCAAAGAGGCATTGTGGCCTTAGCCACTTACTTAAATCGCATCTCGGGAATGTTAAGGGCTTGAGCTGGCAATAGCTTAGTCTCCCCGCCATGATAATAAAACCCAAAGGGCAGATGATGAGTTTTTGTCTGTGAGGGCTCATCATCTTCGAGGGCATAAAAAATCATAACCTCAACCCCCAGCCTTTTAGCCTCACTGATAGCATCCGCAAGTATCCTCGGTATGTCGCTAGTTTCAACCCATCCCCAGGCTCTTTGTTCCTCCCGTAAACCCGGTGCATGAGGCCAGCCAATTTCCGTAATCCAGATCGGTTTCGGCTCCAATCCGTTGTTTCTAAATTCCTGTAAAATCCAGCCAATCCATTCTGAAAAAGTTCTTCCCCCAGCCATTTTTGCCTCAGATAAAAGTTTGGGATATGAATAAGGATGCAGGGCCAACACATCATAATCCGCATAACTTTCTTTACTGCAAAGAGCCCTAAGCCACTCCTCAACATCCCCCTCAAAGGTCAGCCCCCCACTAACCAAAAAAACACCCTCTGGCCTGTGGGCAGAAACCTCTCTCAATAGCTTCTGATAAAGCTCCCAGGGTTTTACAATGTCAGGGCTTTTGTAATACTGGGCCAGATTCATTTCGTTTAGAATCTCCCAATAGCGAATCTTGGGATACTTCTTGGCTTTAGCCGCAAATGCCTTCCCGAAGTCAGCTACCATGGCCTCATGAAAATAAAATCGACCCTCTTTTTGAGTCGGATGGCTATACGCAAACAGACCCAATACATTCAGATTTTTCTCAAGATATTCCAAAACAAACTCTTGGGCTTTTACCAAACTCATATCATCTTCCAGCCAATAAAACCCTTCTCGCACCCAAGAAACCACCGGCGAAATCTTCTGAATATCTTCAACCCGCCTGTAATGGTCTTTACTGACCGACGGCGAACCAAAATGATGCACCAAGCCCAGCTCCAGGCTTTCCACTATGGGTAGGAGGGTGAGGAGGAGGAGAATCATGGTTTGCAATTGCGCACCTCTCTTAAATTTTCACACACCCAGCATACCTGTTTAAGCTGGGATTTGCTGCGTGTCCAATTGATTTTGGATCTCTTACAAGGAAACTTTGTAGTTTTGGGTTTCTACACCTTGCAAGCTCGGGGTTTTGATGGGCCGCTTAGCGAAGTGATAGATTTATCTAGATTGAGTATTTAGTCGAAGTTCGAGTTCTTTGCAAATAATCGACATATCGAGCGCTTCATTCCGAATATCTTCAGGAGCATCTGTCACTAGCATGGGGCGGAGGCCTCTTTGTACATTTCTAATATGTTCCCTAACCAAGGCTTTGGGAGCTCCAAGAGACAGCATCTCCTCGACTTTCTGAATCATACCGCGTATAGTTCTAAGACGGTATACCGATATAGTCCCTTCGCTGGAAACTAAACTACGGGGTGCGTGATCTCGTTCCATCATGTACATCGCTTTGCGAAAATCGGATCGCATTTCACTCATTTCAGCGCGCACCAGTTGGAGTAAACTAGTTGAGTCACTGCTGTTAACATCTTTGAGTGTGGCTGGTTTTGACAGTGACAAAATCGTCACAATCGAGTTCACACCCTCGCCTCGATCAGTTGCCTCTTTAGTAGCTTTTATAGCTTCGGAGATCTTGGCTTGATCCTCTAGAACTTCACGGTAACGAAGTTCTCGCCGGTACTCTGTATAACGAAGTGGTACAATATCAAAGATTTGTGGATTTCCGATTTCTTGAACTAGAACGGTAGGTTTGTCAAACGCCTGTCGCAACCCAAGCTCGAAAAGAACATTGGGATTGCGCGCACTTAAATCGCATATTGCCATTGGCGATTGGATAAGTTTTTGGAGAATGTCTAGGTGAATTAAATTGGTTTGTAGTACTTCATCGGCTCTTACGGCCTTATATCCGGCAAACTGACAAGCCGGTTTCAATATGTCTTGGTAGACTTTGGTAAAATGCCCTTCGTCATAACCATCCTGGTCAGCAATAGGCATGATGACAAAGCAGTCATTGGATACAACATTCTTTTCCGATTCTTGTGATTTAGCCATTTGTATCTCCAAAATCTAACAAAGGTTGTATCATAACACCTTTGAGGTCCCCCATCTCGAGATAATATGTAACTTCAATGTATAATAGAGTTCCACTACAGATCGCTCACCAAATCCCTGTAAAATGTCTAGATAACAAGCAACGACCAGTTAAAACGATATGGTCGGCTTTAAAGCTGTCGCAATTGAAACTATCTCGGGTTTGTTGACCATCTTGTATGAAGCACAAAACTTTTTCAATATTAAACCATCTGTCTCAACACAGATTACTTAATCTAAATTCAGACTCTAAGCCAAAAAAAGATCCCAATCCATTCAAAAAACTTGACAGGATTTTTTGTGTCATTGGTCAGCGTGTCGCAACCCGTCATTAAATCAATCCCTTGAATCACATTTTCCCTAAATGGCGAACCAAACAACCCAATCCGATCCATTTTCAATCACCAACCACAAGTTTTTCCCACAAATTCGCCCCCAGAAAGCCAAAAAACCAGAGGTTATAATATCTGTATGCAAACACATCAAATCATTCATCAAAAGCTGGTTCAAGCGGTCAAAAGTTTAAGAAAAAACGAGGCTGAAATTCTAGATCTGATTGCTCAAGCCGATCAGACTAAAGACTTTTTAATGCTGGTTCAATACCCATCTCTGTTTAGTTATTGCGTCAAAGAGATTGGGCTGACTGAGGCTGAAACCTGTAATTTTTTGGCCTTGTATAAAAAATCCAAAGAGATTCCGGCCTTAACCGAGGCTATACAGTCTGGGGAAGTTTCGGTTAGTAAGCTAAGGCATATTTGTCCCGTGATTACTGCTGAGAACCAGAACCACTGGATTGAAAAAGCCAAAACCGAAACCAACAAAAATTTGATTGATGAAGTTGCCAAGACTTCGCCATACACCAAAAGAAAGACAGTGCTAAAACCGGCTGGTGAGGGTATGAAACGGCTAGCCTTGGACATCACACCTGAATTGATGGAACATCTTTTGCGGCTTCAGGAAGTTTTGAAGGCCAGCGACCTGGCTCAGGTTATTGAAGTGGCCGTGTTGGAAACTCTGGAAAGAAAAGATCCGGTCAAAAAGGCTGATAGAGCAGAAGAGAGGGCTAAAAAGAAGGAAGCTAGTAAAAAAGTTGAAGTTGAGACTGGGGCAGAATCAGTGCGCAAGCCGAAACAAGAGGATTCTAAAGATTCGTCTGTCGCAAAACAGACAAGAAAAGCACTCCCAAAACATTTAGTTCATGCCATCAACCGCAGGGATCGGGGACAATGTTGTTATTATGGGGTTAGAAACAGTCGTTGTGATTCAAAATACCGAGTGGAGATTCATCATATTGAGCCAGTAAGTCGGGGCGGGAAGGATGAATATGAGAATCTGGTTACGCTTTGTCATGACCATCACAAGCTGATTCATGAGACATTTTTTGGGTAGACATTTATAAAGGCTCTGAGGGCTGAAACATGAGCTATGTTCGTGGTGAGATTTAGCGAGGGATTTGGAAACACGCTAACTGGATATCGAGTTGTTTTCCAGTTACGATTTTAAGAGTATATCTAAAATTTTTTCATAGTGATAGGCCTGATTCATATCCACATCTACTGTCTCTCTGTTAAATCTTTGGCCAATTTCACCCATGAAAGTGACGCAGAAAAGAGCGGTGTAGAAGTTTAGGGCTTTTACTTGAATTCCAGATACCTGTTGCGCCTCACACCAGTAAGTTATGTAGTCTGTATCTTGTCCGTTTGCTAACAATGCCATGTTGGTAAGACCGATTACAAAGAGAGAATCACCAAAGCAGACATCATCTATATCGACAATTCCAGAAAGCCTTTGCTTTGAAATAAGAACATTTTTAGTGGTCGTATCATGAAGAAAGGGCCTGGCTTGAACGGCTTCCAAATACGATTTTAGAAGATGTGCCTCGGTTTCGACACGGTCAACATGAGAGACATTGCATATATTATTGGATAAAATCCAGTTTCGTGCTCTTTTTATCTGAGAATCGATAACTTCAGGCCACGAACTCTTTAACCTGGGATCACTTGGGGAGAAGCCAAATCCGTAACCATTGCCCAGCGGTAGCTTCCCAACCTCTACCTGCCAATGACTAATCTCACGGGCCAGTAGTTGCTTCTGTTTAGGTTTTAAGGAAGAGTAAACATATCCCAGATCCTGCCCAGGAATTCTATTGAGAATCGTGTATGGATACAGCCCTAACAAATCTTTATGCAGTATTTTTGGGATTGGGATGCCGAGCGGCGATAACTGCTCTGTCCAATAGACGCTTCCCGCAATATGCCCTCTAGTAGCCGAATATCCCATGCGTAATACGAAGGGTTCCTGACCCAAGGGCATTACTTCATAGACATAATGGCACAGGCCTGTAGGAAATCGCTTGAGGGAAAACTTTTTGTGGCCCAGATAGCCAAAGACGATCTCATGTGCCTGCGATTCTGTGGGGCGATCACTTAGTTCTATAGTATCCAAAGCTCTGCCCTCAATCACTTTCCAGTATGTTCAGCAGTAGCTAATTTTACCGGATTTGGCTCCAACTGGAAATAATTATTACCAGATATGGGTCTTAGAGCCTTCGGGGATATACGAACCGCTTCAGCCGAGCAAAACCTAGCAGAATCAGGCATAACAAAAAAGCTCCCGGCCTTTA
>DITF01000195.1 GCA_002422125.1 bacterium UBP17_UBA6191 | reverse complement strand
AGTACTACTAAACGCGCCGGCTAAGAAAGTGCCTCCTCCACCGCCACAACCATACCAATATTGTAGTGCTGGCAATGTTCCACCATTCACCCATGTTAAACCGTTACTCGACCTGGCAGAAACGTTGCGTGTACTGTTTACCCCGGTCACAGCAACAAGATTACCGGTTGACGCATCATACGCAACGTCACGATATTCACTTACTAAACCAGAGACATTGGCTAAGGTCCAGGTAGCACCGTTGTCGGATGAATACAAATTAATTGCCTGGTTTGAGCTAGTATTGTAGCCGAATCCGGTGATCACATTGCTGAATGAATTATACCACAACCTTTCAATAGACGCTGTAGCTAACGGTGCTGACATTGCGTATTCTGTCCATACTTCAGGAGCGCCTCCTGATTCTCTGATAATTCCAATACCACCTAAAATTTGAATACCTTGACCTAATATCATATTATACTCCGTAACGTCCGCGCAAAGCGTTGAAGTTTTGTGTAATTTCTGCCGAAGACAATGCTCGATTATAAATGAATAAATTACCAACATTGCAATTTGATGCGTAAACTGAACTGGGATTACCAGCTGGTTTCCATGCAATAGTTGGGTTGAAGACATCCCAATAATTATTCAATGATGCCGAATTATTAATTACTCCATTAATGTATATAGTACCATTGTTAATATTGTTTGAAGCCGCGATACAATACCAAGTATTCAGGTCTAATTTCGTAATTGAACGTACACCGTTCGGCGACGCAAATTCAGCGGAATGTTGTAGTTTAATAGTTCTGTCATCCATAAATAAAAATCTCATAGGGGAGGGCGTGCCGGAGCCACTATCGACGATTGAACTTCCATATCCCCCTATCAGTGTCGTATTAGTCAAAAAATTAACAAATAAAAATAATGTGTAATTTTGAGTTGTGCCTAAGTTTTGATTTTTTAAGATACTAGTATAATCATCAACCCCGTCGTATGTAAAATACCCGCCGGGTCCACTAGTATAAGTGGGATTATTTACTAGCGTGCCATTGTTCCCATTCCCACTTAAATCGTACCACGTTGTGCCTGCGCCCGAGTAACTAGCGGGATTTGCTGCATCCAAATTCAATATGAGACCATTTGTGACGATTGAAGATCCGCTTCCGCCTGTTACTACCAATCCACTGGTTATGTTTAATCCTGCACCTAATATCATATTTTTTCCTATAGGTTTATAGTATATTTATGACCATAGGAATAGGTCCCGAAGGACCTATTCTGGCTATTGGGTAAGAAGGTTGCCAACCCCCTCGGGTTTACGCTGTATTACGCTGCTAAATCATAATTTTTGTCATAATTTTATAAATAAAATAAAGGATAAATTATGTTTTTGCCATATGTTTACATTGTAAGAAATCGAGTTGATAAAAAGTTTTATATCGGAATGAGATCCGCAAATAAAGTAGTTGCTGAACAAGATTTAGGGATTCATTATTTTACTTCATCTAAGCATGTCAAAAATAATTTTTCAGATTACGATATAGAAATCAAAGCATATTTCATAGATCAAATTTCGGCATTTGAATTTGAAAATGAATTAATAAAACAGAATTGGGGTGATCCTTTATTACTGAATAGACATTATCAAAAATCAATGTCTAAATTTTCTATGACTGGTGCTAAACGTGCGGATCTGGCTGAATATAATAGAAAAGCAAAATCTAAGCCTAAGGAAGAAAGAAAATATCAATGCTCTAATTGCCAATCGGATTTAACTCGTATTGAATTTTGTCACCATAGTCCTAAGGAAAATTACTTCTGTGATGCTAAGTGTAGAAATCATTATTCTATTTTCCAATCAAAAACCAAAAGTTCTTTATGTAAGCCGAAATTGAAAAAGGATTTCGTCATAAGGCCTTGTGAACGTTGCAAAAAATTATTTGAAATGATTTCTACTTCTAAATCAAAATTTAAATGCTGCTCACAAAGTTGCAGAATGAAATTAGTTCTCAAAGGCGGTGGGCACCCGGCTTGGAATAAAGGGTTAGAAAATCCACAATCAGCAATTAATGGTAGAAATAGTGCTAAAAAACAATCAAAAACAGTAACTGGAAGAAAAAGAAAATATTTAGCAGACGGTACTTGGACTTGGGAGTACCCAAACAAATAGGGACCGAAGTCCCTATTTGGGTTATTCTTTGACAAGGGCACCACCCTCGCTATTAGGCGTTTGCTGCTAATAGATATGTATCGTCGTTTGCAGATACTTGTTTTATGCGATTTACGGTCGTCACCTACCGTGTTGTCCACTCTGTTACTCTTTGCCCTGTCGAAACCAGTCACCCCCATCAAAAGCACACATTAAGCAGATATTACTTCACCACTATCATCTGTACCATCGCACTATTTCAGGTGAGTAGCGATGTATGTGCTTTTGGTGGAGGTGGGGAGAATCGAACTCCCGTCCAGGTACAGTGTCCAGTCAAACCGTCTACAATCATGTTTCCTGTTTGATTCTACTCTCTGACATTTCCAGGAACAAACTTGTCAGAGCCTATCTTTCGAGGTGTCAACTTTTCAGTGAAAGCGCCTGAAAAGCCCAAGACCAAAAAGCGTCACTCATGTCATCCCTTTGGTCAGAGGACAACCGAGTGTGGCCGACACTAAGCGGCCAGTGCGTAATCTTCGTCAGCAGTTAAGCTGTGATAGAATTTTAACGAAGCCATTCCATCAACTTCGGATTGCAAGCCTGTCCTTCTCCAGCCTGTCGAAACCAGGCACCCCCATGAACCACTAATAGTGTTAAGAGGAAGCTTCCACTTCAAGTTTCTCTTCCTCACGGAAGAGCACCAGAAATGGGAGAACTACAAACAATAAAACCAATACTGTAACTGGCATCAGATACAGTAGCAGGTAAGCTATAAACATACTTGTTGGCATGATGACAGGATAACCAATCGTGCAAATTCTGGCAAGAGTTATCAGATTTGGTACACATTACTTTTCTATGCTTGCCCGGTAGTGTAAACTGGTGGCCATTTTTGTCTGAATTTGACATTTTTTGTTGTTTAAGAAGTGAGTATCATGGCTAGAATTTTACTTTTAGTGCTTATGGGTCTTAGTGTTCTTGGTTGTGGCTCCCGGCCACATGAGGACAGAAGGGCATCCCGTCGTATGGCTAAACCCCAGCCAGTAGCTGCCCAGGTTGCAACGCCTCAGGCTCAGGCTTCAGCTATGGTTAAGTCCGAAAATCTGCCTAAAGTGACCTTTGTACCTTTTGCTTATGAGAGTGCTGTTTTGGTGGAAGATGCATCCCAGTTCTCGCGCTTTGCCATGGAGTATTTTTCTGGTCGGAATTTGGCCGAATTTAAGCAGGGAACAGCAATTTTAAAGGATGCTACTGATTTTTTGGATGGCTTAAAATCTCCATCGGGAGATTGGGCCTGGAGGCATGGGGTTGAGTACATCACCAGTGGAATTGTGCATGAATATTCTTACAAGGCTGATTCCCGAAACCTGAATATGGCCGTGGACTTTACCTTAAATGTTTTGAGTGCCAACGATTTAAGCCAGGTTTACACAAACCGTCAGAAGGTATCCCGATCTTTTAGGGTAGGGGCCAATACCAGCGACTATACGGCTCAGAATCGCGCAATGCTGGAAGAACTACTCGGTCGTTTTGAAAGAGATCTTAAAAAGTTAAAATCTGCAAAACCACCAGTGCAAGAAGTGGCAAAGACTGCGGAAGTTTCCAAATCAGCTTCGGTATGGGGGGAGATTTCTGCTCCTACAATGGAAGCCAGGGAGATAAAAACAGCCGAAGAACAAAATCCCATCAAAGAATCTGAATTTAAGGTAGTGCGACTGCCTGAAATTACCGAAACCGAGGTTTTGGATTCGGTACATACGGCCAAGGCTGAACCAAATTCACGAATTGAGGAATTAAGAAATCGTTTGCGGGAGTTTTCTACCAAACCCCAGGTTACCAGACTGCCTGAAATCAGGGACTCGGCCCAAGTTGCTGCCCCTCCTGTCGCTGTCGTCAGGACTGCTCCTGAAACGAAAAAGGCAGAAGTTTCCCTGAGTAACCTTGTCGCTGAGGGTTTGTTGGATTTACGCATGGATGAATTTGTATTGGCTCATCCTTTGGTTATGGATCCTCAAAAACGCTATGAAAAATTTTTCTATCTTCCCAAAACTTCAGCGACTCAGGAAGAGACTCTACGAAGTTTTGATATGGCCTCAAAATCCAATCTGACGATTGAGGTATTTTCCACCATTTCTGAATATGCTGTGCGCAAGTTTCTGATTGATTATTTTGAGGGATTGCCCGCCAATCCAACGGGCCGAATTCCAGAGGCCTATGAAAGAACCCAGATGGGCAAATACCAATTGGGTTTTATGATTGGCAAACGGGCTTTTATTGTTACATCTCCACGAGAAAGTCGAGAAAAGGTGTTGACGGCTTCGGGCAACTTTTATGTACGCAATGGTGGGCATGATTTAAATCAGATTTTATCAGGAAAAGTTGCTCCTAAGCCTGAGTCAACCATCCAGATCGTCAAGGATCCAGCTCCTGCGAAGGTACAGGTTCCAGTCAATATAGCCCCAGCCAAAGTAGCTGAGGTGGTGAAGGTTTCTCCTAAAGTGGTGGAGGCTCCGGTAATCAAAGCCCAGCCAAAGGTAGAAACTCCGGCTAAGGTAGCGGTTTCTCAGACAGTACAAAAAGAGCCTGAGACAAAAAAAATGGTGGAAGAGGTTTCCCCATCCAGTGTGATTGCGGCGCATATCAAATCAGAAAATCTGTTGCAGGCATTGGAATATGAAGAAGTTACCCCACCAAGATCAACTCTGGCAAAAACTCAGAACTTTTCCTTTGGGCAAGAGAACCCAGCTCAGGAAAAAGTCACTACTGGGGTTGTATCCGAGGCTGAAAGAATTGCTAGTTTGTTAGAGGATATTCGTCTGCCAGCTACAGTCAGACCAGCGGCCCCAAGGCCATTGGTTGAGTCTCGTCCAGCACAGATCCAGGAAGTGGTAGAGGTCGATGTAGTGATTCCGGCCCAGACCAATGTAGCTGTGGCCAAGACTGTAGAAACCCCTGTAGCACCCACGCAGGCTAAGGGTAAAGAAGAGGCCTTAAAACATACCTCCAGAAAAGGTCTGATTGAAGACTTTTATGCCGAAATGGAGAAAATCGAAGCTGAATTGGAGCAGGTCAGATCTCGTCGTACTGGCCTGATGACCATTGCCTCACACCCAGGTCATGTTTCGTTGTGGGAGCTCTTTTTCCAGGGAATTATGCTGTTGGGCTTGGGTGTTATGGTATTTGCATTCGTGCGGGAGCGCAAATTGCGTTAAATCTGTCAAACTTTGCTCGGATTTGTCCGATGGCGAAGTTATGAACACGATTAAGTTATTCTTCACACTGAGTTTCTTTACAGTTGTTTGGTCAGCCCCCATGATTCTGGATCTTGATCTGGAAGAAAAAGAGACGGAAAATGTCTCGGCTTCTTTAGGTAGTCTTGAACCGAATCTCGAGCTGCGTGAAATCCGTACGGAATTTGAAAAGGCTTTGGGAGAGTATCTGAAGGCTGATGACTCCATGCGCGTATTGTTCTGGCCCACACCAGCCCAAGACATTTTGCAGGGAAAATTTTCCCGCATTGACATTCGCTTCCGTGGGGGCCGCATGCAAGGCATTGAGGATTTGGCTGTGCATCGCGGACATGTCAGTGTTCGGGATTTGAAGTTTGATGTAGAAGCCTTAAAGTCCCAGAAAAAATTGTTGATTCAGTCCGTAGGTGATATGGGATTTCGTATGCGCGTGGAAGAAGGGGATTTAAATGCCTTTTTGGAAGCCTCACAGAAACGATTAAATCTTCAGTATCCCAAGGTTGAATTAAAAGATGGTAAAATGTTTTTTGTGGCCAGAGTAAGAACCCTATTTTTTAATTCCAAGGTTAGAACCGAGGGCTCCTTTCAGGTAAATCGGGATTTTCAGACTGTGGATTTCAGAGC
The DNA here is from genome assembly GCA_002422125.1 of bacterium UBP17_UBA6191. Taxonomy (GTDB): domain Bacteria; phylum Muiribacteriota; class UBA6191; order UBA6191; family UBA6191; genus UBA6191. The sequence goes on along the minus strand of DITF01000195.1, from coordinate 6,566 downwards.
CTCCAATGTCAGTTTAAATTCTCTGCCTGTACCGGGGTTTGTGGTGGGTAATTTGTTAAGTCGTATCAATCCAATCGTAAAGCTGAAAAAATTTCCTCTGGTAGAGCAAATCCAAATCGAGCTTGATGAAATCAAGATTCAGCAAGGATATATCGAACTGTCTGGTTCTTAAGTACCATGTTTTCAAGAGTCTACCTGGTCCTGTTTCTTCTGTTAATGGCCTTGGGTTTGTGTCTTGAAATTTTCCAACGCGAGAACCTTCAGATGGCTATGCAAAAGGCCTTTGAGAAGCAGGATCATGAAGAAGCAATCCAAATTGCTAGACATTATCTAACCAAAGATCAGAAGGCTTATCTGGCTTACCAGATTTTGGCTCAATCCATTATGCAAAAACATTTGTCTGAGCCCCAGACTTATTCTCTAACAGAGGCCAGGCTAAACATTGATAGGGCCATTCAGTTTAATCCTCACAATCCCCAAGTGCACAGAATCTCAGCCCAGCTTTATGCCCTTCAAGCCAGATTGTACAATGCTGTGGATGGGTACGGGGGTTACATTAAATCCATGCAAAATGCCTGTGGGGCTGATCCCAACAACTATTTTTATTACTCCGTATTTTTTGAGGAATTAGTGGAATGGGGCAGTAATATGCAGTTTCTTAGATCGGGGTTTTCCGAGGAGATGTGGCTCAAATCGATTGGATTTGCTCTAAAAAATTACCTTCGGCTCAAAGACTGGTACAAAGACGACTATCTGCAACTGGTTGATGTGCTGTTTTCCAGTCGCCAGAAACAGAAAATTTTTGCAGAACCCCTATGATGATTGCTCTGCCTGCTCCTTATGATCTGACTCGTGCTGGAGGAGTGGAGCGATACATACTATCTCTGGCTAAAGCCCTCATGAAAAAGCATGAGGTAATTATATACTCAGATAGTAATCCAGGTTCCCCCTTTGTTGTCCGTCCCTTAAATCAGGCCCCAAAAGATCAGGCTGATTTGGTTATTACCCAGGCCATATACGGACAATGCCCAAAGCCTGACTCAAAAAAACGAGTGCATATTTACCATGGCACCATTTTAGGTAATTGGATAGCCCGCCCCTGGCTATTGTTGCACCGTAAGTTCTGGTCCTGGTTTCTGATGGAAAAATCATCGTATACCGGTCTTAGTGGAGTGGTAACTGTGTCACGGCAGGCTATGCGAGAAGTTCGTTTGATGGGCTACACGGGCCCAATTCACCTTGTGCACTCTGGGGGTGGATTTAGCGACGAGTTGGGGATTGCAAAAAAGGAGCACACGAATCAAAAACTGGCTCTGTTTTGTGGCCGGCCCATGGATAAGGTAAAACGCTTTGATTGGATTGAAAAAGCCGTAAAAGAAGCTCGTTTTTTGGGTTCGTCCTGGAAGCTTCTGGTATTGGGAGATTTTGGCAACAGATCAGAAGATGAGGCTGTGATTCCCTTGGGTAGTTTACCTCATTTTGAGGTACTTCAGTGTTTAAAGAGAGCTGATTTGCAGATCAATGCTTCCTACTATGAAGGCTGTTCTTTGGCTTTGGCCGAGGGGATGTATTATGCCTCATTACCGGCTCTAGCAACCCGGGTTGGTGGAAATAAAGATCAGATTTTACCCAATCAGAATGGAGATTTTTTTAAGTCCCCCATAGATTTGGCCCAAAAGCTGGTAGCTCTGGAAAAGAATCCAGCTATATTACAATCATGGCGCAGCTTTTTAGAAACACAATGTAGGGTACCAAGCTGGGAAGATGTGGCCCAATCTATACTGGATTTTTCTGAGACATTAGGAGAGAGTCAGTGTTAGTTTTGTTGGTGGCCTCACTACTTGTGTTTTTGTTGGTCTGGTTCAATCAGATTGTGCTGGCTTTTATCTTCTCGGTAGCCTTTGCCTTTTTAAGTCCTACGATTAAATATGGAAATTTTGAGGTGGCCCTTCTGTTTTTTTTAGGCTTTTTTCTACCCTTGTTCCCCGATCAAGGCCTTTTGATATATGGACGAATTCTGAACTGGTACGATGTGATCTTACTTTTGTTTTTTGTTTCACTGATGGCTAGGCCGCTTAGCCGTGAAACTTTAAGCCGTATGGATTCTATCTCACAGGCGAGTCTTTTGTTTTTGGCTGTGCTTTTAGTGCTGGCATTTATGAGTCAGGACCGGCTCATTTCTATTCGTGACTGGGTATCTTATGCCGTCAATTTTTTGCTGGTCTGGTTTGTGATGCTTAGGCTATCTGAGGCTCATTACCAGAGGTTTTTATACTGCATTACGGCCAGCACTTTGATTGTTACCCTGGTTGGTCTGATTCAGAGATTGTCTGGTTTTCAGTTTGCTAGCACGGCTGATGGAGAAGTCAGTATTCGCTTAGGTGTTCCTGCCACCCTTGGGGACTCATTGGTTCTTTCCATGTATGGGGCTATGATGACTGTGTATCATGGTTTGGCTCTGATTAGGGCCCGCAATGACTTAGAGCGATTCTGGTTTGGTCTTGGTCTTCTGGCCTCGCTTTTTTGTATTCGCCTCTCCTTGTCCAGAAATGGAATCCTGATGGTTGCCGTAGTCGTTGGGGTATTATTTTTACTTCGTTTTGGGACCTGGATTTTAAGCCGCCGCAATGCCGTTAAAATCCCAATTGTCTTGATTTTTGTGCCCATGCTGGCCTATGGGTCCCTGTTTATAATGCCTCAGGATGTATATAACCGTATCACAAGTATTTTTTACCTATTTTCCGGCAGCCCTGATCCAGTGATTGCCTATAACATTCGCTCCACCCTTGGTCGTCTCGAGAACTATCGCGAGGCCCTGCGCTTATTTGTGAATAACCCGGTTTCTGGCATTGGTTTAGGCTTGTATCCGCACTTAACCAAGTTTGAGGATGCCGATGGCTTTTATCCGGGATTGGCTGCGGAAACAGGTCTAGTAGGTATTTTTGGCTATTTTATTTTCTGGATTGCCGTATGGATACAACTTCTAAGAGCCCGTCAACAAGCCCATGAGTTTTGGGACAAACTTCAAGTGGAACTTGTGATAGCCTTGTTTTTAGCCATGAGTTTAGTCAGTTTTTTTGAACCAATTTTTAAGCTACAGGTGATGTCCTTTTATTTTTTCTTTTTATTGAGGCAGAATATATGCAAGGCATCAGCTTAGTTATTCCAACCTGCAATCGCCCAGGGGTTCTTCGCAACTTACTCCAGTCCATATCTGAGGCCAAAGCCGCGAATCCCAAACTGATTCGCGAAATTATAATTGTCTCAGATGGCAGTAAAGCAGCATCACACCCAGCCTACATAAAGTTAAGTCAGGAGTTTCAGGCCCAATATTTCTGGTTTGCCCAGAGTCGTGGTCCGTCTTTTGCCAGAAACTATGGTGTATCTCAGAGTAGTGGGGAATGGGTTTGGTTTTGTGATGATGATCTGGTGTGTGATCCTTTGGCATTTGTGACCCTTTGCCAATACAATCCTGCTCCTGATTTAGTTCTGATCGAGGGAGTTACTGAGGTGGAAAAGACCTCGGGACTTCGTGATCGAGTGGCGGCTCGCAGTGATTACATTGGGGGATTTGGAGCAGGCAATCTTTTAATCAGAAGAGATGTGTTCACAAAAATTGGTGGATTTGATCAAAACTATTTTCGCAGAAAGGGCCGATTGCACTTTCGGGAAGATACGGATCTTGGTCTACGGATGGGCCTTGAGGGCCAGACCGTGTTATTAAAAGACCTTCTGGCCTTTCACCCCAGTGAAAAGGAGCCTGATTCCTGGTTTGTGTTACGTGATGCCAGAAAATACTGGTTTGATGCCTATTTTAAGCAAAAAAATCCTCAGGCTTCTGTGATGATTGGTACTCCATTTCAAAAAGGACGGCTTGGAACTTACCAGTTAAGGGGTTTTGTCAGTGACTTGATTCTGTTACATCTCTTACTCAGTCCCCTGATTTTTTCCCCGCTTATTTTAGTTGTGCAGTATGTTTTTCTGGCGGCTTTGATTCTAAGAAACCTGCGCTTGGGATTCACGGATTTTTTGAATGCCTTTGTGATCGTACTTTTGTATCCCTTGGCTCATAGTGGCTTTTATTGGCGCGGTTTTTTCCATCTCGCAAGAAGAGAGAGAAATCTTTACCAATTCTGATACCAGGAGAAATTTTTGCGAATTTTACATGTGGTGAGACAATTCTGGCCATCAACGGGAGGCATGGAGCAGTTTGTGCTCGAATTGTGTAAAGAACTTTTTAAGGCCGGCCATCAAAGCGAGATTTTGACTTTAAATCGCCTGTTTTCGAATCGATCTCAAACACTAGCAGCCCAGGAAGTTTTACAACAGAGCTGGGGGACACTAAAAATTCATCGAATTTCGGCACCGGGAATGACATCTCTTTTTTGGCCTAGATTTGGTGATTTTGATTTTATGGCTTATGATTTGATTCATTATCATTGTGTTGATGCCATGCTGCCCTTTTTGCTGCCTAAAATTGGTTTGAAACCACTGGTGGTCACAACGCATGGGGGCTGGTTTCATACCGACCGTATGTTGTTTCTTAAAAATATGCTTTTTGTGGGTGTTTTGCCCCATTATCTGAAGCGCGCCCAAAAAATTGCTGCCTGTTCGGTTGCCGATTATCTTAGATTTTCACCTTTGTTTCCCAACACGGAACTTCTGCCTAATGGGATTAACTGGCAGGGGTTTGAGTGTGAAAGACAATCCATCAATCCCTATTGTTTAGTTCATGTTGCCGCCAATCGCCCATCCAAACGAATTGATCTATTACTGAGTCGCTTTTTAGAACTCAAACAGAAATATCCTCAGGCTGAGCTTCATTTGATTGGTGGTGGAAACTGGCCGGGGCATATTCATCCAAGTCTCTTAAACCAGGCCGGATTAACCGTACATGGCGAAGTTCCCCATGAGCAGTTGAAAAACTTACTGGTGGGGGCTGGGTTTGTGGTGTCGGCCTCCCGCTATGAAGGATTTGGTCTGGCAGTTGCCGAAGCCATGGCTGCCGGCTGTATCCCTATCCTTCAGGACAACGAAGCCTACCGTGCCTTTGTTATGGACATTCCCAACCAAGGTAGAACGGGTCGCCTGATTGATTATTCTGTACCTAGCTCTCTTCTTGCAGCCTTTGAAGATCTGCTTACGACCCAGAACCTCCTAGAGATAAGCCACCTTTGCCGCAAACTGACTCAGGTGTTTGATTGGGAAAAGGTGGGCAAACTCTATTCTGATTTGTATCTAAAAGCGACTTAGCTTATGAGCTTCCAAAATTTTGACGCAGATATCCCGTACGGGCATTTGAACCAGCTCGGTTGGGTCGATTGAGTTTTGCATGCGGTAGGGCAATGCCTTTAGGTGTTCTGATAAAACCAGATTTTTGTTGGCAGAGACATCATCGACTCGGTTAATGGGCGTGAAGTGAGGCACAGTTAACAATACCTCTGGATGTTCGTGCAAAAGATTTTGGATGGCCAAAACGACTTCACAGAATTTATCCAGTTCGGCCTTGCTAAAGCTTTCTGTGGGCTCAATCATCAGTCCATAGGTTTCAGGCCAAGCAACGGTAGGAGCATGTAATCCAAAATCCAAAAAGAGCTTACCAACCCGTCCAATGGCCTGAGCATGAGTAACCCCGGCTTTTTCCAGACTTGCAAAAGCAGACTCAGGCAAGGTCAGGATAAATTCATGCATTCTAGGTTCAACTGAGCCTTCAGGCAGACTGGGGTAGGCATGTTTTAGTTTGTGCAAAAGATAGCGAGCCGATAAAACAGCCGTGGCCGACATTTTACGAATGCCTTCCTCACCTAAGGCCAGAAGGTAAGTATAACAGCGAACCTTGTGGGCAAAATTTCCAAAGTGCCTATGAAAAGAACCAATTGATTTTGGAGCCCGAACTGTTTTGAACCCTGCTTCTGATTTTATGACCTGAATCCCGGGCAGGTAATCGATCAGTTTTTCACTGACAGCGACCACACAGTCCCCAGGACCTCCGCCTCCATGAGGAATAGACCAGGTTTTATGCAGGTTCTGGTGCACGGCATCTACACCCATGGCCCCAAGATTTAACCAACCGGCAATGGCGTTCATATTGGCCCCGTCCATATATACCAGACCGCCTTCGGCATGAATCAAATCTGCGACCTCCTTAAAGCGGGTTTCGCTGATCCCACAGGTATTGGGGTTTGTCACCATAATTCCGGCAATTCGACCTGAAAACTGAGTCAAGAGCGATTTGAGGTGGGCTATATCCATTTGCCCGCTGGCATCGGCTTCAATCAGTTGAATACCACTATATCCGGCAACAGTTGCCGTGGCAAAATTGGTGCCGTGGGCCGAACGGGGAAGTAGAATAATGTCGCGAACTGTTTTTGAGTGATCGCGATGATAGGCCTGAAACATTTTGATACCAACCAATTCTCCTTGGGCCCCGGAAACAGGCTGGGTGGTCACGGCTGGTAGTCCGGTAATTTGCGAGAACAGATTTTGGATGCGATGTAAAAGCTCCAGATTTCCTTGTACCGATGATTCTGGGGACTGAGGATGAGAGTCGGTAAATCCACTTAAGA
>DITF01000264.1 GCA_002422125.1 bacterium UBP17_UBA6191 | reverse complement strand
AAGTGCAACAGAAAACAAACCGCCAGCAGGTTTTAGTGATTTGCTGGTAAGGGTGAAAAAGTGAGGTAAGAGCTCACTCGTGATCTCGGGTAACCGGGAGCGTGGTAAACCCCATCCGGAGCAAGATCGAACAGGTGAGTTGATGCGGCCCGCAGATCACCGGGTTGATCGCTTGAGGCTTTTAGCAATAAAAGTCCTAGATAGATGAGTGTTGCGAGAATCTGCAAAGATTTTCAGACAGAACCCGGCTTACAGGGCATCAGGCAATTTGAATACGGGAGGACTAGTGCAGGAATTTGAATCTTCAGGTATTTCAGGTAAGCAGGCCAGACAGACTCTAGGTTTACTGTTGTTGGTAGCCACTGTCGTGAGCGTGGTTTGGGTGGTCTGGGGATTTCGTGTTTCAGTTCCCCAGAATAAAATATTGGTTCTTATCAGTAAATTCGGACAGGATCTACCACCGAATCAGATTTTAGCCTCAAATCCAGACCAAAAGGGGATTCAATACGATGTTCTTTCCGAAGGGTGGCATTGGTATTCGTCCTTTTTATGGGAAAGAGAAATTCATGACGCCACCATTATCAGGGCCTCTGAATTAGGGGTATTGATACGGCAATATGGCAAGGATTTGCCCGAGGGCCAGATTATGGCCAATCCTTACAACGATTCTGGAATGCAGGATACTGATTTTAAGGGAGTGGTGCCCGAAGAGCTAAAGCCCGGAAAGTACAACATTAACCCATACGCCTATAAAGTTGAGATTTTTCCGGTTACAGAAGTTCCGGCTGGTCATGTTGGAGTAGTGATAAACAAAGTAGGCAACGATTCCGCAGGCTTTGGATATCTTGCTGGAAAGGGTGAAAAAGGGGTTCAGGCCGAGGTAAGGGAGCCAGGAACCTTTTATTTAAATCCTTACATATTTGAAGTCATTCCCTACAATATTCGAGTTCAAAAGACTGATTTTAAAGGTGGGGATATTACATTCATGAGCTTTGACTCCTATGAAATTCGTCTGAGTGCTTCGATTGAATGGAAGGTCGAGAAAGATAAAGCACCATTGGTTTTTACGCGGATTGGTCAGCTAAAAGCCGTGGAAGAGAGTGTGATTTATCCTTATGCTCGTTCCTTGTTTAGAATCATTGGCTCAAAATATATGGCCAAAGATTATATCGCCGGAGAGACTAGGCAGGCCATCCAGGAGAATTTTGCCAAAATGCTGAAGGAAACACTTGAGCCTTATGGGGTGGCTGTATCCTCGGTCATGATTCGTGAGATTCGTCCCCCAACTGTTCTAAGAGAGATTATCAATACTCGTGGACTTGAGAAGGAAAGAAGAGAGAAATTCCTAAAGGATATTGAAAAAGTCAAATCCGATGCCCAGGTTGCAAAAAGCCGCGAGGAGATTGTGCAATCTCAGGCACGGGTTGAGGAAAATATTCAAAAAAATATGGCCAAGATTAAGGTGGAAGGGGATCGAGAAATTGCCATGCAAAATGCCAACAAGCGATTTGCAATCGCCAAGGTAAATCTGGATGTTTCCAGGGTAAGTAGCGATACGGTAATTGAAAGAGGTCGGGCTGAAATTGTGAGGGAGTTCAATATTCAGTTAGCTCAGGTGGAGGCATTAACCCAAAGAATCAAGGCTATGGGAGGGGGAGATGCCTATGCAGAGTATGAGTTTAATAAACGCATCCGATTGGATAGAGTTTTTACCAATGATGATTCTCCATTAGCTGCCATGTTGCAACGGTTTGGGGCTACAGCACATAAAGGAGTCCGCGAATGAAGCTTGCAACGGGTACGATTTTATTGGGTTCAATTTTGTTTTTGGTTTCGGCTATTTTTGTGTCCGGCTTGGTGTCCGTGGGTCCAAAAGAAATTTTGGTACTGACGGCCAATTATGGAAAAAATTTGCCTGAAGGCAAAGTGTTGGCGGAACCTGGAGAAATAGGCATTCAAAAGGAAGTGTTGGGTACTGGTTATCATTGGGTAATGCCTGTATTTTGGAAAGTGAAAAAATTTCCGGTTCTGGAAATACCAGCGGGCAAAATTGGAGTGGTTACCGCTAAATTTGGTCGTAGCATTCAGGCTCCTAACCGTTTTTTGGCAAATGATGATGAAATTGGGGTTAGACGCAGAGTATTGGGGCCGGGTACTCATAGACTAAACCCCTATGGATACCAGGTGGATATTGTTCCCCAGACTACTGTTGCTTTGGGATATGTCGGAGTTTTAATCAATTTAGAAAAAGGTGGAGTGGTTAAAGATAGGGTTCTTCATGCTGGCACTCACTACATCAACCCCAGAATGTACAAGGTGGAGCTGGTTAAAGTTGGGGTGAATGAATACACATTAAGCAGTGACATAATGCCTGCCATTAGTGATGAGATGCTGATGGGAGAGGTTGATGAGGCTTATCTTGAGACTGCCTCGACACAAAAAGTCGCTGGGGCAGTATCGTTTCCATCCCGTGATGGCTTTCATGTAGGTTTGGACATTACTGTATTATGGGAGCTGAGTCCTGAAGATGCTGTCCAGGCCGTTGATGCTTACGGTACTGTAAAGGATCTGGTGGATCGGGTTATTAACCCTAAATTAAATTCAGCTTGCCGCAATGAGGGTTCCAAGGTTTCGGCCAAGGAAATGGTTCAAGGGGATAGCCGCGAATTGTTTCAGAAAAACTTTACCGAAGCCCTGCGCCGATATGCCGAAGATGCTCCCCTTGATATTGTCACAGCCTTACCCCGTGGGGTTTATGTGCCCATCAAGATTCAGCTTCCCATAATGCAGGCTCAGTTAAAGCAGGAACAAATGCTGACCAATGCTGAGATTGAGGAAAGCGTTAAGATGGAAGCCAGACTTGAGGAACAAAAAAAATTGGTAGTACAGGAAATTGAGCAGGTAAAAGCAGCCACTCGGGTCTTGCGGGCCTCAATTCAGGCAGAATCAGAAAAAATGGTTGGGGAGTATGAGGCGGCTACAAGACTTCAGGTATCAAGAATAGATCTTGAAACCCAAAAATTTGAAACCCAAATCGCAGATATTATGTCTAAGGCCGAGGCCGAGGTCAGCCGAATGCGCGGTGAAAAACAGGCAGAAGCATCAAGAAAACTTGTGAGTGCTTTTGGTAGTTCATCAGCCTACAATGCCTGGGTATTTGCCACTGAGGCTCTTCCTGTAGAGAAACTGCCTGTGCAGATTATTCACTCTGGTGCGGGTACTTTGTGGACGGATTTAGATAAATCCAATCAGTCGGCAATGCAGATGAAAATGTTTAAACAGATGCAGGAAAATTCACAGAAAGAGTAATCAGGTGAGTGCACTACCGGAATCGATTCGTTTGCGAGCCAAGTGGAGGAAACGGGGGGTAATTTCCTCCGCCATAGCTGTGGCTATTTTACTGAATTCTGGATTTTATATACCATTTCCGGTGACGGGCCTGCCTTCGGTGACGCTTTCTTTGTTAGTGCTATTTTATGGTCTTCGTTATCTTTATCGTGGACTGAGACTACCTGTGGCTGAGGTTTTGGAATATCTTGATGGTCGTGGAGGCAGGGCAAGGATTCAGGAAATTGAAACCTGGCTGGGTTCAGAAGCCGATAGCCTGCCCGAGGTTATTCAGGTATTGAGTGCAAAGAACTGGGCTATTTCTCAGGTTGAAGATTTAGATGAGGTTGAAAATAAAACCGNNGAAAGCCTGATTTTGCTACAGGATTCGGGCCTTGAAGAACTACGACGCATTCAAAAGGATAGGTCATGACCTTGTATTGGGAAAGTTTTCCGGTTGGAGCCTTACAGTGCAATTGCACAGTATTGGGATGTGAGGAAAAAAAAGAAGCAGTTATTATTGATCCGGGTGATGATAAGGACAAAATTTTACAAAAAATCAGAGCTAGGGGTTATGTGGTGAAGTACCTGTTACATACCCATGCGCATTTTGATCATATTGGAATGGCCGGTCCCTTGAAGCGGGAAGGGCATGGAAAAATCCTTTTACACCAAGATGATGTATTTTTATACGATGCCCTTGATGAGCAGGCTGGGTGGTTTGGTCTGGAGGTTCCCAAAGGTGAGCCAGTAGATCATTTTCTGGTGCAAGGGGATGAAATTCAATTTGGGAACCAGGTTTTGCAGGTATTACATACCCCAGGCCATACACCAGGCAGTTGTTCCTTTTGTGTTCCTTCGATTAATCTGTTGTTAACAGGAGACACATTGTTTCGTCAGTCCATTGGTCGCACAGATCTTCCTGGGGGCAACACAAAGCAGTTGCTGCATTCGATAAAATCCCGAATTCTCAGCCTTGCTCAGGACTACCATATTATTCCAGGTCATGGAGCCCACACCACTTTAAGTGGTGAGGCTCAATCTAACCCGTTTTTGGCTAGTCTCTAAATTTAATCTTAATCCTTCAGCAGGTTTTCGGCCTGTTCCGAACTAATGCCAGTAAACAATTTCATGGCTGAAGCAGAGTCGCGCACCATAGCCATTCTTGATTCTGTCACGGATTGTACGGCCTTTTGAACTGAAGATAAATCTCCACCCTCTAAAGAAGCCAGATTCTCTTGAGCATGCATCAAATTTTGAAATCGCTCTTGCAGATTACCCAAGTGCTTATCTATCCCACTACCAAGTTCTTTAAACAGGGTATTGAGATCCGATAAAATAACTCCAGCTTCGGCATCGGATGCCTTGGCAAGGTTTTCAAGCTGAAGCTGAACTGGAGGCAATGGAAACTGGTGGTTGGCAGAACTCGCAATCAAAAGTTCAGCACTTTTGGGAGGGGGCTGGTCAAAATGCAAGGAAATTCCCTCTATCAAACCAGATGCCGGACTCACGGCGGTTTCAATGGTTTTAACCACATCACTGCCTGCTTGCTGCACTGTTATCAGGTAACGAATGGCTTCAGGGCCGGACTGTTCTGCACTGCTCATGATAGAAACGGTATACCTGCCCGGGCGAGGTGGCTCCTCGATAGTTACCGCACGAACGGCAGCCGAGCTGGAACGGTTGGGATAATTTGCCGCAAAAGATTTGTCTTCAGTTACGATTTTTTCAACATCTTTACTGGCTTTTTGCCTTTCTTGAAGAGAAGCTGAGTCGCCTAATGACTCCAGTCTGGACTGAATTCTGCTGATGGAATTCGCAGTCACTTGAGTTTTGGAAATCGATTGTTGAATTCCCAAAAGCTCAGCACGACTAGTAGAAGCCTGATAACGATTTTTAGTGATTTTTTTGGCAGAAGAAGCGGCATCTACTGTCTTGACAGGAACTGCGGCCGCAGATTCTGGGCTCATTGCTTTTTCCAGACGCAACCCAGTGCTCTGAAGATAAAGCGAACTTACATTGGATACGGTAAACCCCATGACACAACCTCCCTGCGTGCCAACCATAGTAGAAAACCTACTATTAATCGTAAACGATCTCTAAAGTGTAGTCAATTGGTATCTTCTTGTGGTAGACATCACGGGACACAAAAATTAGCCGTGTTCATGTTGAATTGTTTGGTTTAGAATGGGAATTAAGTGTTGAAACAAGAAGTCATTTTAATATTATCTACCAAAGAATGGGTTTTACTGGTTCTGCGGGTGGGATTGTTTTCTTCAAGCCTTGTTGATGCTTGCACACTGTCGCGAGGTTCCGTTTCTGAGCTGATGTATAGATTGGACAGTATGAAGGTCAGCCGCGTGGCCCTCGTGGGTGAAGAAGAAGACTCTGTTTTGGATCGGGATCTTCTGGCGGCCTTAAAAGTTAGACACAAGGTTGCCTACAGTGTTTCTTTAAACACACTTCTTTTAAGGCTGTTAGCCTGGGATTTTCCTGACGGGGGGTCGGTACTATTTAGGGGGTCGAGCACCTTGTTTCTAATCTCAAAAAATCGCACGGGGCAGACCTCGCTTCATTTTTTGCCGTTTGATGCTCAGGATATGGGAGTAGCACTGGCCCAAAATCAGGATTTGGTGCAATCGGGACTGCCGCTTTTATTAGACGACTCCCTGTTAGTCCATCTGGAGATGTTTTCCAACATCTGGGCTGGCCCAGTTTATTGTTGCTCCCAATTGCGGGCCGCATCAAGGATTAATCTCAATGGCTTAGAGCTGGAAAAAAAGTATCTCAGTCTTTTGACTGTTATCCAACAGGTACCTGAATTTCGATTGGAACTCAAAATTGCCAAAGTTGTGTTGCTTGGGATGCTACTTTTAATTCTGGTTATGGGCCTGATAAGCTATTTTGGTAATCTGGATAGGTCTGGTACTAAAACCTCTGTGGCTGTTGAGACTGTTTCAAACCCGGTTATTGAAACTATATCCAGGCCAGATGTGATTCCACATCCTCTATGTCCCTTGAGGTTTCATGGTTTGACCAACATGAATGAAAATGCTGTCTGTGGAATTTTTAGTGCCTGTGTCCAAGATATTATTCTGTGTGCGGGAGATCAGTTAGGCGACTGGATTGTGGAAACAATCAATGAGGGTTCTGCTGCCGTCAGAGACAACATTACCCTGCATTCAGTGGAAAAAAGTAGCAGACTGTCTGTTCCTGTTGGGGTTTCATTGTTGCAACCTCAAATGTACGGATCCAGGGTGGAGGCGGCGGCCACAACTGCTATTCCTGCCATCGGTTTAAAAGTTGGGGACAGGTTAGATGGTTTTTTGGGAAAACAGTTTGTGGATCAGGAGCAAATCAGGGAACTTGAGGTTCTTCTCAGATCTGGACTTGAATTTACTCCGGTTCCCAAGTAGAAGAGCAGGGAGAATTGTATGGAAGATGCCTTAAAGTATCATGGGGTTCTCAGACGACTGGGTAAAAAAGAAAAGTTGGACTTAATTGCCAATTATTTAGGTGATGAGGTTACCGAGTCAAAAATTGCGACCTTGCTCGATCTGTTAGGAGATCCGGCCTATGATTTGAGGGTTGCGGCCTATAAGCAGTTAAAAAAGTTGAAGGCTGACATTCTGGGTACTGTATCTGCTTTGGCTGTAGAAGGGAGTGTTGATCAGAGATTCTGGTGTATCCGCCTTTTGGCAGATATGGGGATTTCTGCCGTTGCGGTTCTGGAAAAGTGTATAGTTACAGAAACTGACTCCGTGATTCGCACCATGATTGTGGAAGCCTTGGGTGAGCAAAAAGCTTTAAGCAGTGTTCCCATATTGTTGCCACTGCTTAAAGATCCGGACTGGAGTATGCGCCAGAAGGTGTTTTTTGCCTTAAAAGCTTATGGGGATCAGATTTATCCCGAGTTGGAGCAAAGGGCCCAATCGGATGACAATGATCAGGTGTATTGGTGCGTAAAACTTCTTGGGGCTATGGGGTTTAAAAGTCATGCACTTTTGTATCGACTGCTTAAGGAAGCGGATGCCCAAACCAAGTTTTTAGTGGCCGCAGCTCTTGGAGAATCTGGGGATCGCCGTGTCATGGAGCTACTGGTTAAAACACTATTGGATAAACAGTGGATTTTAGCCAAACGAGCTAGCGATGCCTTAATTCAAATAGGAGAATCCACAATTCCTGTCCTGGTGGAACACCTGCCCGAGTTAAAACCAGCACAGCTTGGCTGGGCTGCCCGTACTCTGGCTGGCCTGGGTTCAGAAGGTATATTGGCTCTGGGTGACTTTTTGGTCTTGCAGGATGAAACCTGGTTATGGGAGGCTCGAGAGTCAGTCATGAGTCTGGAGCGGGATTTGATTCCTGTTTTAAAGCCCTTGACCCATAAGAACAAGCCAGAGCGAATTCGTTTTTTTGCTTACTCCCTGTTGTGTGAGATTTCTGATTCCAATCGGGTTCAGGTCTTAGATACTCTGGCCACCGGTCTTCGAGATCAGGCTTGGGTGAATCGCAAGCTCTGCGCTGATGCCTTAGGCAAAATCGGAGCAGGGGTCATTGAAATGTTAAGACCTCGTTTGAGTCAGTCTGAGGGAGAGGAGTTTCATTGGCTGTGCGAGGTTTTTCGTCGCTTCGTAGAAGGCAGGGAGCATCTGGCCAGTTTACTTGGAAGTCAGGATAGAAATCGAGTTACCACCATTTTGTCGGCTTTGAAGGGTAATATTCCTGAATCGGCCACTAGAAGCTTGATTCAGTGTCTGGCCTCGGAACACTGGATAATTAGAAAAAGTGCCGCCGATGGTCTGATAGAGTTGCAGGTTAAATCTCTGCCAATGGTTGTGGAGGCTTTGGTCACTACCGATGACGAACAACGATTCTGGCTGGGAAAAGTCCTAAAGTCCTATTCTCGTATGGTCTGGCCCCATTTACTCTCTTTGGTCTATCAACCAGGGTTTCCAGGCTGGTTGTGTACCCGTGCCATGGGAATGATTGGGGATCCGTATTTTTTGCCTGGTATTTTAGAAGCCCTAAAGGGGCCTGAACCATTGCTTGTATTACATGCCTGTCTGGCCTATAGAAAGTTGAAACCAACCGAAGCAGTTCCAGCCGGTTTTGGTCTTTTAGCACAACTGAGCGTCAAGCAGCATCCTGAAATTCTGGAACTGTTAAAAGATGCCGATTTATTATGGCTTACAGGCCACTTAAGCACAGGCCTTAGGCAGGCTAACGAATTGATGGTGGAAAACTGCGTGATTGTGGCCGGCCATTTTCGAGTCGTGGCTGTTATGGAAATCCTAAAGCGCATGCTAAAGGATGGTTCAGCTCCTTGGCCTTTATTGGTAGAGAGTCTTTTGGCAATGGGATGTCTTGAAATCAAACCATTTTTGCAGGAAAAATTTCGTTCAGAAGCTAATCCCCGTTTGCGCAATATGTTATTAAATGGGATTTGGAAACTTAGTGAAGGGGATGGAATCTTGGATATTCTTGAAACCTGCCTAAAGTTGGACACGGAAGAACAAAGGTCCTGGGTTATTGCTGAGATCATCAAATCCGGGGTGGCTTATATCCCCTCGCTGATTGAGCATTTAGGCCATCAAACCCCGGCTCTGCGCAGAATGGCGGCTGAAGTCTTAATGGAGTTTGGGCCACTGGCCGTAGCCGATTTAAAACTGGCCCAGATGGATTCGGACACCAACCGCCGTTTTATGGCTACAAAAATTCTTAAGGAACTATCTCAGGCATGAATCAAAACGAGCTGCAAAACCGCGTGCTGTTAAACTGTGTCGAGCATCATGCCTCGGTAGTGATGCAGGATGTATATCAGGATGGATACAGTGCCGAAGATATCCTGGGTTTTTCTAAAGAGAAATGGGAGCAATATTTTTCCAAAATCAAGGTCAATCGTATTCTTCAGACACTGAGTTCCATTCGGATTGAATCGGTAATGGATGAGCTTTTGGCCCAAAAGATTGGCATTCTTCCTTTTGAAGATTTGGACTATCCACCTTTATTGAGAGAAATCTACAACCCTCCAAGGCTTTTATATTACATAGGCAAGTTACCTCAACCCAGTAGCCTGCTCATTTCTGTGGTTGGATCAAGAGACTCCACCATGGCTGGTCGATTAAACGCCCGCGATTTAGGTCAGTTTCTGGCGGATCGGGGAATAGGTGTGGTATCAGGTCTGGCCCGAGGCATTGATTATGCGGCTCATGAGGGAGTTTTAAAGCAAAAGGGAACCTGTATTGGTGTGGTGGCCTGCGGGATTCATGAATTTACCCGTCCACGGTTACAGCCATTTCACAGTGCCATTCTGGAAAATGGATGTATTCTAAGTGAGTTCCCACCGGATTATCCTGTCTATCGCAAAAGCTTCCCCATTCGCAACCGTATTATTACGGGAATGAGTGTGGCAACCATACTGGTTGAGGCTGCGTTGCGCTCTGGGAGTATGGTTTCGGCTCGATTAGCTTTGGAGCAGGGACGAGAGGTGTTTGCCTTTCCGGGGCCCATTTTTTCTGAAACCTATTCAGGATGCCATGAATTGATTAGAAACGGGGCATCTTTAGTGTCATCTTTTGAAGATATTGTCAACGATTTATCCTTAAATTTACCCCAGTTTCAGGCTGTGGCCACACAAACCATAGTACCCGGAGGGGATGATGGTAAACGGGTATTTGCCCTGATCGGCAAAGAACCCCAATCTGTAGAAGAAATTGTCTATCAGTTACAAATGCCTTTGGGACGGATTCTGGGCGTAATATTGGAGCTTGAGAGAAACAATCTGCTTACAAGACTTCCTGGAGACATGCTAATTCGCAGGAGTTAGAGTCTGTTTTGTTTCCAACCCTTGACAATCTTAAATTAGTGCTTACAATCAAGCCTTCAAGGAGAGAATATGAAATTAATATATGCGTTTTTGTTGTTGGCATCAAGCACAATGAACTGGGCAACCCAAGTCGAGTCGGTGGCCTCTGTTTGGGTTAGTACCTATACCCGAGCCGATGGTGTGGTAGTTCCAGGTCATTACCGCAGTAAGGCTGATAAAAATGTGTATAACAATTACGGCACCAAGGGCAATGTAAATCCTCATACTGGCAAAAAAGGCAGTGGTGTTCCTGAGGGTGTTGTCTGGATTGATGGCTACACCAGAAAAGATGGAGTGGTAATTAAAGGGCACTTCCGAACCAAACAGGATTCCCAAAAAGATAATAACTGGATTGCTGATGGCAATGTGAATCCATCTACCGGAAAACCTGGCTGGGTAAAAATTGAAAAAGCCCACGAAGAGGCT
The DNA here is from genome assembly GCA_002422125.1 of bacterium UBP17_UBA6191. Classification (GTDB taxonomy): domain Bacteria; phylum Muiribacteriota; class UBA6191; order UBA6191; family UBA6191; genus UBA6191. Next base: position 6,863 of record DITF01000264.1, on the reverse strand, counting down.
ATTCTGACAGTGCTTGCCGATTACAATAATCTGAACGGTCTAAGCCTTCCCTGCAACGAAGATAGTATCAAACGCCTCATCACCGAAGGTGTTCTGCCCCGTTGCTCAACGGCCCTCTATGATCTGGAAAACCAGGTTCCTGTTTGTGTCAGCAAGGCAGACATTGAGGAAGCCATTGGCGTAACTACTAGACGCACGCAGTTGTTCAACGCCTTGTATTAATAAAGATTTAAGCCACCAAGTTCCTGATACAGATTGCAGGCAAACGAGTCCGTCATACCACAGATATAGTCAGTGACTCTTTGAAGTTTGTCGTAGGTGTGGTGGGATTCAGATCTTTGAGGTAAGAGTTTTAGTATGCGGGCATAGTCGCCACGGCCAGACTGATTGTTAAGAATGGCGGGAACAAACTGGCTGAGCAAGGAAGAAATCATTTTTTGACCGGCCAGTTCGATTTTGATTACATCCCGATCGGAATAACATTTTTCGTAGGATTCCTTAGCAATAGTTGTGAAAAAACGGCTGTAATCCTGATTTTGCCAAAGGATTTTATCCATAAGTCCTGTGGGGGTGGATTCGGTTTCAGCCAGCGGATTTTCCATCAAATCACAGAAGGCTTGGGCAATTTCTTGCGTGAAAATACCAAAAACTACAGCCAGATTGCGTTCAAGCTCGTGTTCTGGGATAAGTTTTTCCTGATACTTCTGGCCTAAAAATTGACTTAATAAAGTTTGGGCTTCAGAAAAAGCTATTTTTTTAAGCCGAACCCCATCCTGATAATCAATCAGACGATAACAAAGATCATCGGCTGCTTCCATAATATATACCAAAGGATGTCGGCCCCAGCGATCGGCTTGAATTGGCTTCAAATCCAGGATTTTGGCGACCTCACGGTAATCTTTAATTTCAGATTGGAAAATTCCAAATTTGTTTTTTTTTGGGTGGGGTTGAATGGTACTAACCCAGGGGTATTTGACAAAAGCGGCAATTGTGTCGGCTGAGAGCTTCAGACCTTCATGATTGGCGAGTTTAAGAATTGTTCTAAGTCCTTGGGCATTGCCTTCAAAGCGTAAAAAATCTTGTTTTTGGGCCTCGGGCAAGTCCTCCAGATATTTAAGACCATCCAAAATAAACCATTGGCGAATGGCTTCTTCTCCAAAATGTCCAAAGGGAGGATTGCCTAAATCATGGGCTAAGCAGGTAGCCTCCAGAAGCTCCGAGATGGCCTGATTGTGATCCTGATCCCAGAATTTGTGATTGGCAACGGCTAAAATCTCGCTAAGAATGGAGCGGGCCACACTAGCTACCTCAATGGAGTGGGTTAGTCTGGTACGCACAAAATCCGCCCTTGCCATGGGAAAAACCTGGGTTTTATCCTGGAGTCTGCGGAAGGCCGAGGAAAAAATCACCCTGTCCCGGTCGCGGGCGTACTGGTTTCTGGCATCACCTACAGATGTGGAATGAAGCCTTCGGTTGGAGAGAGTAATCATCAGGGGTTCTGGGTATTGGTTTTTACCCCGGTGCCTGGATCAGAAGGGTTGTTTTGACGAATCTCATCAAATACTTCACGGGCAGTTTTAATGGCAAACAGGGCAATGGGAAATCCGGCAAAAAGAGCTAGCTGAATAAATATTTCCATGATTTCTTCTTCACTTAAACCAGCGTTTACTGCCGCAAAGAGATGGGTTTTAAGTTGAGGCTTTAGCCCTAACATGGCCAGAGATGTTAAGGAGATTATTTCTCTTTGAGCCATAGTCAGAGCGGGGCGACTATAGACTTCACCATAGGCCCACTCCACAATATATTTGGTGATATCCTGATTTTGACTGGAGAGAGCTTCAATAACCTTGTCCCATTTGTTACCCAGTAGTTTACGGCCCTGAGCTTCGCCTTCCTGCATGCGATTTTTTGTATTCATGAGGCAGAAGTATATCATAGAGTCTCGTGTTATACTCGGGGCTGACAAGGAGAAATACTATGTCTTCATCAAGCATCGCGGAAGCGTTGTCTTATGTTTCAGCCAAGGTAAGTAATCAACAGAGAACCAAGGGTGTGACGGTTCCACTTCTTTCTCATCTGCTCGGTGTAGCAGATATTGCCTACCAGTATCGGGATTCGGCTTTTCGTGGCAGTAGCGAGGATCTGGACGATTTAATTGTGGCGGCATTGTTACACGAAATCATGGATTCAGACGAGCTTGGGACCCTGCGTACGGAAATTGAAAAGAAGTTTGGGACCTCCGTTTTGACGATGGTGGATGGATGTGCTGAACCCCACGCTACCGGAGATTATTTTGAAATGAAGCAGGCCTACTTTGACTTTTTAGCAGAGGCTAGTGATTCCGTAGCCTTCATTCTGGCCTGTGATGAACTGCATGATTTAAAAGTGATTTTGTCGGGCTGGCTTAGAAGTGGTCCGGCCATTTGGCAGACCATTCCTGCCGGAGCCAAAAATACTCTTTGGTACTATGAAGGACTGTGCCGTGTTTTTGCCAGAAATGGCTCTCACCCTCTTTTAAGTGAAATGGAATATCTGCTCGCCATTTTAAGTGATGAGATCGAACAGGCTCATCCATATTTCGCTTCCAGTTCTGTGGCATTTTAGTTTAGGAGTTTCATGGGTCATCAGGAACTGCATGTGCATCTGGAGGGTGCTTTGTCGCATGAGTTTCTTCTGTCTGTACACAGAGAACAGAATCCAGAATTCAGTTTAGAGAACTTGATATCTCTTTTTGACTATCAGGATTTTCGTGGTTTTATCGGGGTATGGATAGCCCATCAGAAGCTTTTGTTTCAGGGTGGGGTTGATTGGGAACAGCGGGTTTTTTTGATGGTTCAGGATTTTTTTGATCGGCTGATGCGAGAAGATATTGAATACACAGAAGCCCATGTATCACCGATTGATGCTATGTGGTGCGAGTATGGACCTCAAGTTATTGAAAATCCTGCCAGCTATCAGGGCCTTATAATGGCTTGGGATAAGGCCTTTAACTACTTTAATCGGGTCCGTGGATTTAGGGCAAAATATATTGTGGATCTGGTTTTGAACTATCCTCAAGAAATCCTTGAATGGCAGTGGCGCAATTTAGTGGAAGTGCTGCCCTCACTATCTTGCATTGCAGGTATTGGAATCGGTGGGGGTAACACTACAAGGCAAAGAATTTCCTTTAAAGAGGTTTTTTTAGATGCCAGAAGTCGTGGACTAATGACCGTGTGCCATGCCGGCGAGCTCCCGCCTCAGGCTCTGGCCGAGATTGAGGTTTTAGAAGCTCTGGAAATTGGAGCCCAAAGAATTGGGCATGGAATTCATGGCATAGATAATCCCAGAATTTTAGAAGAGCTTGCATCAAAGCAGGTCGTAATCGAAATTTCGCCCACTTCCAATCTGTTTACCAAAAGTATAACAAGCTTGGAAGAGCTACCTTTTAGGCTGATACAGGAGTGGCAGATTCCATTCTGTATCAATTCAGATGATCCGACATATTTTCATACAACTCTGGCCAGGGAAAAAAAACTGGTGGAGGTATTTTTGTGAAAAAAATCCTGGTAATTGATGATGAGGAGTCTATTGCTCAAAGCCTAAAAAGACTTTTGTCCAAACGAGGTTGGCATGCTGAGGCCTTTCAGAATCCGATTGCGGCCTTAAATCTTTTGCAGAGGGAGCGCTTTGATATTGTGCTTACCGATTTTAGGATGCCCAATGTGGATGGCCTGGAAATGATCGAGAGAATTCGCGAAATTCAGCCTGAGGCCAGAATTATTCTGATGACAGCATTTTCCTCAATCCCAAATGCCGTGGAAGCCATGAAACGAGGGGCAAGTGAGTATATTCCCAAACCCTTTGAATTTGAAGATCTTGAGGCCCGTTTAGGTATTGTTGGGCCTGTGACCCAGGCTTTGGCATCCTCTGGCACCAAAATGTCGGTGGTGGATATGCTCGGCTCTTCTATAGCCATGCAAAGGTTAAAGGAGCGCATCAGAAAAGCAGCCCGAAGCAATGCTACTGTTCTGATTGAAGGGGAATCAGGCACGGGTAAAGAACTGGTGGCTCGCTTATTGCACCAAGAATCAACGCTGGCATCAAAACCTTTTTTAGCTGTAAATATGGCGGCAATTCCTGACACTTTAATTGAGTCAGAATTTTTTGGTTACAAAAAAGGAGCATTTACCGGAGCAGACTCAGATCAGGATGGCAAATTTGTGGCGGCTGATGGTGGGACCTTGTTTCTTGATGAAATTGGAGAAATGCCNNTGTGGCGGCCACCAACCGGGATCTGTCTCATATGGTGCAGCAGGGTGGGTTTCGTGAAGATTTGTTTTTTCGTCTTAATATTTTGGATATTAAGGTGCCACCCTTGCGGGAAAGAAGAGAGGATATTCCTGAATTGGTTTTGCATTTTATTGAAAAACATGCCACAGAACCAATGCAGGTACCGCAGGAGTTTTTAGATCTTCTATCGTCCTATCACTGGCCCGGTAATGTGCGGGAACTTGAGAACATTATCCATCGTTGTGTAGTGTTAGGTGACACAAATGTCATAGACAAACTTGATCTTCCCAGACATATCAGTGGACTAGAACCTACCAAGGATACTCCTATGGCTGAAATTGCCTATCGGGCCTTAAAAGAAGGCATGTCCTTATACGATCTGGAAAAGGACATTATTTTAAAGGCCATTGAAGAAAGTGAAGGCAATAAAACCACAGCGGCTCGTATTCTAAAAATTACCCGTCGCAAATTATATTCCCGCCTCGAGAAACATGGGATTGACTTATGAGCTACAAAAATCCATTTCCTACGGTAGATATCATCATTACCGATAAAAGCCGTAGCCAGATCATTCTGATCGAAAGAAAAAATCCGCCTTTAGGGTGGGCTTTACCCGGTGGATTTGTGGACTGGGGTGAGTCTTTGGAGGCCGCTGCCGTTCGTGAAGCCAAAGAGGAAACCGACTTGGACTGTACTCTGCTTTGCCAGTTTCATAGCTATTCCGATCCATCTCGGGACCCAAGGCATCACACAATTTCTACGGTTTTTGTGGCCGAGGCTATTGGAACCCCCCGTGGTCTTGATGATGCGCGCGAGGCCAGGTGGGTCTTATTGTCAGAACTGCCCTTGTTAGTGTTTGACCATAAAAAAATTATCGCTGATTTTGTAAAACATTTTGTTTCAGAATCCGGCTCACTATTTTTATAGTTGCCTTTTTGCACTTGACGATCTGGCAATCTGTCACAATAATTGTATGTGAGGAAAATTGTGTACCAAATGGTTTATAGTTGGGGAGGTCTGCAAATGCGCAGTCTAATCTTAGGGTTAATTGTTGTATCAAGTCCGGTCTATGCCAATTTTAATGCAGGGGAGTTGATGGGCAGTATCGCGCCTCTAGCCACTACCATGCTACAAAACCAGCAGCAGGCTAAACAGGCCGAACAACAGACAGATCAGGCCCGTGCCCAGCTAGTCGGCCAGGAAAATGCCATGGCCCAGCAACAGGCTCAAATTCAACAGGCCGAAACCACCAATCTCATGAGCCAGGAACAAAAGGGCTACCCAATTCTTGATCCATTTGCTCGCCAAAGCTATTGGGCTCTTCGCGACACCCAGTTCAAACAGTCCATGAACATAGCCGCCCAACGCTCCCAACTCGAAACCAAAGCCTCCAAAGATGCCATTGACAAAGAATTCCAAGCCACCCAACAGATGATGACAGCCGTAGGTGGCCTCATGAAAACCGCCGGAGCCCAGGTTCAAAAAATTGGGGAGGCATCAGCCAGTAAGGCAGCTTCAGCGAGGACTTCGGCAGAGGCGAGTAGCCTGATTTCCGAAGGCAAAGGTAGTTGTGCAGATGGCAGGTGTTACCGATTTGAACAGCCAAATGCGGAAGGTAAGTGTTCAGATGGTTCATCTCCTGTAAATATTACTGATGGTGGGACTAGATGTAATATTCCGGTCACGGATCAAAATTTAGCTAGTTCGATGCAAAGAGAAATGCAGGTTCGCCAAGGACAGCAGATTCAAACTGATTTGTCTTCGGCTGGTTGTACCCAAGGCAATGATATGAGGATCACTTGTCCTTGGGGTGGGCCATATGCAAATGCACAAGCGGCACATGCGGCTAAGGATGGACAAAACCAGCAACAGCAGCAAGTCGCCACAAGTATTACTCAATTGAATTCTGAGATTGGTCAGTTGGCTGCTCAAATTCAATCTTTGAAAGCAATTAGTAACCCAGATCAGGCGACTCAACGAGAAATTGCTCAGTTGGAAGGTCAATTGGCTCTGAAAACTTCCAACCGTAATGCTGCTTGTGCAAATGCTACAGCGAATGCTGCGGCCTCAGGCGTTATTGCGGGATGTGGTGGTAGTTAATTTGCTTTTAGTCCTTGTACCAAAACCCTCTTGTAAGTTATACTTTTTGTATGACCAAACAAGTGAAGCCTGAGAATCAAGAAAGCCCTGATACGCTCTCTGAGGAGCAAATCGCCGAGGAGTTAAAGTACAGTGGGTACACTCGTCCCGTAATTTTGGATGCAAAAAAGGAACCTTCCGAAAAATCTGTGCAGGAGCTTTACGACAAGTTGACAAATCGGGCCTACACGGTCTGATACGGTTTTGATTTGGGAGAATTTGGGGGCGTACAATTCAATTTGTGATCCCCTGTTCCCGCCTAAACTGACTAAGGAGAACCAAGGATCTTTCAATCTCCTCCCTGTGGTGAAGATAGGTGTGATGAAGGGAACAGAGAGTGGTTAAATTCTCGACTGTATTTTTGCCCCCATCCTTGACGGGTTTTATATGATGAATGTGTAAATACCGCCTGTGGTTACATCGCTTTCCATTTTTTTGGAAACTACACTGGCCCT
>DITF01000145.1 GCA_002422125.1 bacterium UBP17_UBA6191 | reverse complement strand
TTCAAGTCCCGCCCGGCTCACTTCCCTGATTGTGTAAAGACCTTGGTCTGGTTGAGGGCCGGTAGCTCAGTTGGTAGAGCAAATGACTTTTAATCATTGGGTCGTGGGTTCAAGTCCCGCCCGGCTCACTTCCTCACAGTCAGGTAATATCCCAAAGAATGTGTGACAAACCCCATTCTTGAGTAGAATTTCTCGACAGTCGAACCTTGTTCGGTTTGTAAGTAAATCCACTTGGTTTGGGAATTTAGGGCATTTTCAATAATGTCTTGAGTGATCTGCCAACCGTAGCCTTTTCCCTGATCTTTTAGTCTTGTGCCTACATTGTAAAGTCCGGCCATGTTTCCTAAAACCATAAGGGTGGCGATACAGACAGGTTCATCGTGAATTTTCCCTATCCAGTTCATACCACTACCAGCACCCTGATGGAAGCTGGCTCTGAGGCAGCTTAGGTAGGTAGAATCCAAATCAGGAGCATTTTTATGAATGGATTCGGGACTGGAAAAAGCTTCTTCGTAAATGGATAAAAAAGTATCTTCCTCAGAACTATTGAGCAATGATACCGTAAATCCTGGAATGCGCGCTCGCTTGACCAGAGAATTTTGCGGCAGAATCATCCAGGTTTCATTTCTAGGGTTTGCCAAACCGGTCTCATTTTCCATCGGACCATCCACGCTGTAGTACACGGGTTCAAGGCCGTAAGATTCAGCCGTTTCCAGAATGGATTCTTTGGATTTTTGCCGTAGTTTTGGATCTTTGGGTAGTGGTCCCCAGGCAAAATTCCATTCCATATCTGAAATCAGCGGTGATCGGGACATAAAAACACCTTGGCCCAGTGGCATGGGAGGCATTAAATATACTCCGGTCTGTACCTCAAGATGGTGCTCCAGTAATTGGCTAAGGTTCGGATAGTCTGATTTTTTTGTTGACATGGGTCGTATTTTATTGCTAAAGCTTAAGGATTACTATCCCTTTTGTATTCAGTTAGGAGAAAAACCAATGAAAGACCTCGAACTCAAAGTGGAGGGTATGGTGTGTCAAAGCTGCGTAAGCGCAATTACCGAGATTTTAGGACAATTCCGAGGTGTACAGGCTACCCGGGTTGATCTGGAAAACAAAAAAGTTACCCTTTCCTACCAGATTGGAATTGTGTCTCCTCAGGATATTATTGAAGCCATCGAGGACGGTGGCTACGATGTCCTCTGATTGTCACACTCCTGAAACAGTAGTTCAGCCGGATAAGGAAAAGCTCTTAAATAATCTGTCGCGAATTGAGGGACAGGTCAGAGGACTGCATAAAATGGTGCAGGATGATCGTTATTGTGTGGAAATTTTGAACCAAATTGAGGCCGTCAGAGCATCATTAAGGGGTGTAAGTAAAAAGCTTTTGACCAATCACATGCGGGGTTGTGTAGCTCACAGTAAATCCGATCAGGAGGCTACTGCTAGGCTTGAAGATTTGTTGACTGTATTGTTCAAATTACAGGATTGATCAGGGGTTTGCACTCAAATAAAAATCGCGACATGGGTTGTACTATTTGCTGTTCTTTGGTGCTAGTGAAGAGAAACAGTTTTTGAATGGCCCTTGTTAGGGCGACATAATATAAGCGTCTTTCGCTTTGTAGATTTAGTTCCGAAATTTCCCCATCATGGCATGGTAAGTATTTTTCCACCAATCCGGGTAGGATTACAATGGGCCATTCTAAGCCCTTGGAGCGATGAATTGTAATTAGCCTTACTCCTGATGGGGACTTGGTTTTGCCCAGTTCCTGGCAGTGGCTTAAAAATTCAGCCGTGGTCATTTTGGATTGGAGGGCATAGCCTAAAAAAGAATTCAGAATATCATCCTGTGCCCCTGTGCCTAACTCACGGATTAAGGATGCCATCAAAAATGCCGGATGATTGAGATCCTTGCGCTTTGATTCGATGTTTAAAATCATTTGTATTCTGTATTCGATTTGCCGTCTTTGCCACATCTCGCGACAGTTTAGGGATGCATGTTTTAGTCCATCTATCAGCCCTATTTCCCCGCTGTGTATTTTGTTAAGAATGTCTCCCGAAACACCACAGGCAGGCCAGGAAGCCAGATAATAACTATTTCTGGGGTCCATTCCATGGGCACAAAGAGAGAGCCAAGCCAGAATCCCTATGACGGGCCGCATACGAAAAACGGAATCTTCCGCATCAAAAAAAATTGGGATTCTTTTTTGATATAAGGCAAGCTCAATTCTGGGAATTTGTTCACTTAAACGAACCAGAATAGCAATTTGTTGGGGGGAAGCTCGTTCAAGTTCATTGGAAACCAGATCGGCAATATCTTCGGCCTCCTGTGAACTTTGAATCAGATCAATCTGAGTGGCGATATTGTCTGGATGGGATGTGCAGGACTGCCTTAGAGGAAAAGGGTTTTTAGCTATGGCGAGATTGGCTAAACTGGATAATGCGGGTCCATAACGGAATGTCTGGGATAGATAATAGTCACATACTGGGGTAAAGTCATGCTGGAACTGATGAGTAAGATACTGCGGGGTTGCTCCTCTAAAGGAATAGATGCACTGATCGGGATCACCCACGACCATAACATTGGCCTTTTTATGAGCAATGATTTTGAGAAGCTCTGTTTGCACGGGATTAATATCCTGTACCTCATCGACCAGAATATGAGCTTTTCTGCCTGCCACTAGATTGTGTAATTCCTGGTTGTCCTTAAGCGTTTCTACTACAAAAGGTAACAGGTCATCAAAAAACAAAAGTTTTTTTTGCTTGCGGATATCTTCAAATGTTTTATAAGTCTTGACCCAGTGTTTTGGGGTCTGAATCTGCATGGTTTGAGAATACTTCTGAGTCATTTGTTCCAATGGTTCGCGAGCAGATTTGCAAAATGTTACAAACCCGGAGAAGTCCTTGGAATCAAGATCTTCAGCGGTCTGACTATAAGAGGCTTCCCGAAAAATTTTTTGAAACTCTGAGTCTTCGGAGGTGAAGCGATATTCGCTGACGACATTTTTTTTCTGAAACCATTGCAGCATACGCGAGGCCAGGGCATGAAAGGTAACAATGGTAATTTTGGAAGCTGGGTTAGAACCCAAGCGCGCGCGAAATTCCTGTGAAGCCATACGGTTGTACATCAGGACTAAAATGTCCTGAGGCAATACCCCATTTGCACAAAGAAAATCAAGTCGTCCGATAAGGGTTTTGGTCTTTCCAGAACCAGCCACAGCAATCACTCGGGAATGCCCCTGTAAGTGGCAGATCACTTGTTTTTGTTCACTGGTAAATTCAAGCACTCTGGCATTTTAGCTTCTGATTGCCTGATTGTGGTAAAGTATTGTCATGCGAGGTTACAGTCTCATAGAAATCGTTTTGGCAACTGCGATTTTGGCAGCTCTGATTGTGCCTGTATCTATGCTTTTTTCCAGCTCTAACCAACAGTTTGATAGTCAAAGAAGCCGTTTGTACGCCCATCAGATTGCCAAGTTGGCTCTGGAAAGAGTAGCAATGGCCGCTAGTAGTGGAGTAACTCCTGTTGGCCATGACTACATGCCAGTGCTTAAAAAAGGTGGAGTACAACCATCTCCCTGGCTGGCCTCCTTTGATGCCTCAAATGCTGGGATTGATGCAGGGGATTGGAAGGGTTTGGCGCAACTATTAAGTGACTTTGAACTACTGATGGAAATTCGTAGCGTTAGCGGAAACAGTGGTTTGATTGAAGCAGTTGCCAGGGTTCGTTTTAAAACCGTCACGATGCAGGAATTGGTCATAGAACTGAGATCGCTTATGGCATTCAGGCAATCATGAAAAGGAAGCATGGATTTTCTACAGTGGAAGTTATTATTGGGCTAGGTATTCTGGTTACCTTGTTTGGTCTATTGATTTTTGCTTTCGCGCGTAGAAATGCGCATTCCGTTGGTGGGGTGGAACAATCCTTAGCGTTAGGACATGCCAGAAGGGTTTCTCGAGCCTGTGAGGCACAGATTCGTCAGGCTTCTAGGGTCATTCGACCAAAACCAGGGGAACAATCTTCCACTCTGGTACTAAATAGTCCCGCTGGAGAGGTTACCATTGGGCTGGATCCTCAGTATAATTTATATAAAAGTTCTCCATCCGGGATGCTTAGCACAACCACGGTTTCCTTGCTGTTGCGCAATCCATCCCAGAGTTATCTTATGGAACCATTTCATTTTAGGGTGAGAACCGAACGGTCCGTGGAACTTTATGTAAAGGTAAAAGATGCAAAATCGAAACAAGATCTGGTTGAATTTTTTGATACCTTTCGTTTCTGATTGTCGTACGGGCATGTCCCGCCGGGGAGTGGCCATCCCCTTGGTTGTGACCCTGATTTTTGGGGCTACTGGTTTTGGCCTGATGTTTCAAAATACAATTAGAAATCAAAGAAGCCAGGACTTTTTGATTGAACAGGATATGAAATCCTGGTTTGCGGCTGAGTCTGGCTACCAGTGGCTCATGGCCAAGCTAGGCTCGGCACCGAGCTGGTCGCAACGGTATTTTGCCCCTAAACCCTCGGATTTACAAAAAATTCCTCTTTATGCTGATATGGCATTAGGCTTGGCAGATACCCAGATTTTTGTGCAGGAATTGAGCGTGGGCGAAATGGCCTATCTGATTCGTGGGAATTGGGCCCAAAGAGTAGATGGAACTGGGGACAAAAATCGTACCGTGATCAGTGGAACATTAAGAATGGTGGGTCCAACCAGCGGTCCCCAGATTTTGGTGGCATCAGAAAGACTTGATCTGAATCGTCAGACCTTGCAAAAAATTGCCACCGACCCACAGTATCGGGAATATCTGATGGAAACCGGAAATCCAGATCAATTAAAGGCAGTGGCGGAATGGTTAATGGTGGCTGAAGTGTCTGATGCCTTTGAAAGAGCCGATGCCGCCCAGTTTTTACCACAGATTATGTCATTAGCCAGAGTTGCCCGCAGGGTGGAACAGGATCTGGCTATGGCAAGATTTTTTTTACGAAATCGACCTGAGCTTAAGGGACTTGCCACCTCGGATTCTTCATCCTTGATGCAAAAAATCGCTGGAATTACGGCTAGTGTGCAGCCTCGGGACTGGGATCTATTTATGGCTTCCCAAATGGCCGCTGAAGTAGAAAGGTGGCCAATTGCGGCCCAAATCCAGCTCGAACCCTCGGCGAATGGCTTTTTTGAGCTTAATGGTACAGAAACTATGCCTCCCCAGGAATTTTCTACCTTGTTAAGGGACACTATGGAAGAAGACCCAAATATGGGAGTGGGGATTTTGGCCCAGACAGTAGTGAGGCATCAGACCAGTATGGTGTTTGATGGAAAACAGGTCAGTGTGACTGAGATTTTAATGGATGGACTGGCCCGTGATGCCCAAAGAATTGATGATCTGGTTAAAATGGGTGAAAAGAGTCAGGGCTTGGGAACTTCTACCGAGGCCAAATCGTTTGGGGATCCGGCCCAGGAAAATGCGGGCGGGGCTGAGGCCAGGGGCGCAAGCCCTCAATCCTTACCTGCGAGTGGTACGCAAATACGAAGAGTCCCCCAAGTTAGGGATGCAGGCCCCATGGTAAGCTGGATTGCTCTGGCATTTGATGAAAAAAATGACTTGGAGTCTGGTCCGCCCCGATTTTTTAGACGGAATTCAAATTTTGAAAGACAGCCAAGGCTAACTCCTCGTCCCCGTGCTCCCCTGTTTCGAGCCTTGCAGGCATCTATGCCGGCGTCATCGGATTCAGATAATCAAAGTGTAGTAGATATGATGCGTGAGATTCAATTGCAGCAAAGAGAGGAAATGGAGAGGGCATCCCAAAACCAGCCCGATGGTGATGAGTCTTCTACCGCTTATCCTGCCGTAGAAGATCCCAGCCAGCAGGTCGCCACTGTACCCCCGGCTCAGCCCCCCCAACAAGCGCAGGCCCAGAAAAAAGATGGTTGGTATCCTGGAAAATACATCGGTAAATTTATGAAAGGAGTGTTTGGGGGCGGGAAGTAACTTATGATCAAGCTTCTTTTTACTCTCCTTATCCTCTGCACCCTTGCCAAAGCAGAATCAGTTCCAGATTATGAAGAATTAGCCAGCCCAACAGAGGTAAATGAAACCAGCGGACAGGCACCTTCTCAGATCACCACAAGCGAGTTTTTAGCTGTAACCCAGTCCTACCAGCAATTGGAAGGACTGTTTAACGGAATTTTATTGTTTTCCCAAAATGGAGTGTCTGAGGCACTGCCAAAGGCCAGCGAGCAGTTTTTAAAGCTTTTGAGCCAGAAGGCCACGGCTTCTTTAAGCGGTTTACCTGATTCAGAAAACCCTCTTTTATCCCAGTTTTACCAAAAAATTGAGAAATTGGGAACAGGAGATCTTTTGTGGGAAGAGCTTCAATTGGAGTTTTTCCAGTTAAAATCGTTAGTTTTTAGGCTGGGCGAGGAATTAAAACAGAATATTCCTCATTTAACCCAGCCCGTTCTTGATGAGTCCAGCCTGCAGGCCGCCATGCTCTTAATGCTTGATCTGAATAGCGGGGATTTTAGTAATAACCGTTCAGGTCTTGTGAAGATGTTTTCTGACTTAGGCGAGCTTTTGCAGATCAATTCCCATCCCATGAAGACTGTTTTTTACTCCGCTCTTTTGGATCTTCAAAATACAAACGGCAATTCGGGATTTCAGAGACAGAAACTAATTATATTAACCCAAAAGATTTTAAATGAACGGGATGGCCGCGAGTCTTGGCATCCTCCGGTTTCAGTACCAGATTTTGCCTCCACTTCTCTAAAAGATGAGTTTATTAAAACTGCATTAAATGCTTCGTCTGGTTACCAAACCCCGCTGAAACGACCAGGTTTTTTTCAAAGGGTAGCCTCTGGGGCCGCCAATCTATTGATTCCACAGGCTCATGCAAAGAGCCTGCCGCTTCTGGCCTCCACATCCAGCTTGAGATCGGATGCGGGCCGTGGTGAGGTTAGAAAAAAGCTGATTCGGCTGCNNATGGTTCTGAATACAGAGGCGATCTTTTGGGGGAACTGCCACACGGCAGTGGCTGGCTTAAAAGAAAAGATAAAACCTCCTATTATGGAGATTGGGTTTTGGGAAAACCCAATGGTTATGGGGTGATTCATTTTGCCAAGGGAGATGTTTACCAGGGGCAGATTGTAAATGGAGTTTTAGAGGGCGAAGGTAGTTTTCGCTTGCTGGATGGCACCATTTACAAAGGGAGTGTTAGTAAGGGATTGCCTCATGGTCATGGAAGCATTATTTTGCCCAATGGCATCGTTATTGAAGCAGAGTTTTTTGAAGGTGTGCCCGATGGGCCAGCCATCATCCGGGATGGTTTTGGCAATGTACTGGAGTTAGAATTTGAGGATGGGGAACCTCTAGGGGACGCTTCTTTTTTTGGGCCGGATGGTTTTTCCCTTGCGGGCTTCTTTCAAGGCGATTTTGATTCCTTTGAATTATTTGCCGTCTCTGATCGATTTGAAAATTATGCTGAGGTGCCAGAATCTGGCACATCGTTGGAGGAAGATTCTTTATCTGAGGGATCTGAGCCTTCTGTTAGCGGTCCTCTTTATGACATTTTAAGAAAAACCCTTTCTGGTGTCAGGGCTTATGTTTATGAATCTGGATTTAACTGTGAATGGGATGGTGAGGTTCGCCTTTTTAACTCACGGGATTATCCGCATGGTTATGGGACTCTCACCTGCCCGGATGGCTTAACATACCGTGGTTCTATTATTTCTTACAGACATGAAACCAATGGAATTTTGAGTCATGCCGATGGTTATGGACACCTTCTGGTTCCAGAATCCAAAGGACTCCCTGTATTAAGGCAACTTCGCTACCGTGAGATTGAAGGCCGGTTTGTTGATGGTCAGATTTTTGGTCATGCCCGGATTGTGTTTCGCTCAGGTCTTGTATTTGAAGGCCATGTGGATACCAGAAAAATTTCCCTAAATCCTATGCCAGAAAGCTGGCATAGTCCGGCAGCCAAAGATGGAAGCTATATAGGTAGTGAAGATCTTCCTCTTGGGATTTCTGGAGAGCTTTATCTTGGTCCCGTGAGGAATAGTTATCCTCATGGATTTGGACTTCTTAAAAGATTTTGGGATGGCTCTTCCAATGCATCTATTGAAAGATGCCAATATGAATCTTATATGTTTCGTAGTCATCCCGGCGATTCTGGGTACAGGCGAGCCGGGTACTGTGAAATAGAAGAAGCTGACAATGCCCTGTTTAAAGGCTACCAGTATGGCATAACCTACTACCCGCCAGAAACTGTCCATCCGGGTCCATTGGGATACGGGGCTGACTTTAGAAATGGCAACAAGTGGCGTGAAGGTTGGTATGCCGATGGCCCTGATTACAGGGGTTTGGAAAAACCCGCCGAGTATGATGAAGATTATTCATTTATCCCTGAAGTCTTCAGAAAAATCATAGATGAAGAAACAATCACAGACAGTCTGATTGAGATTTTTGAATCCATTGGCTTTCTGGGAGCGGCAGAAATAGCCATCAATTTTGTTCCTTCGGTCAAAGCCCAAAAAATCCTAACCCGCTTTTTTGAAGCCCATCATTTGTACCAGGAATTACAACAGGCTAGCAATTCCGAGGATGAACAGAGGATTAAGGAGAAAATCCAGGAGAAAGCTCGGGAGCTTTTAGTTGAAGCCGTGCTAGGCCGAGGCTTATCTGTTGTTGTATCCAAAGTCCAATCCAAGGGTAAGGCATTACTCAATAAGCAGTCCCCACCCCATAAAAATGGTCGTGTTAAACCTCCCCATGTCCTAGGAAAAGAAGGCGAGAAGTTTGTACGGGATAGGTATGATATTGGGCCACCCACTAAAATTACTATAAATGGCAGAGATCGTATTCCTGACGGTATTATCGAGGATAAGATAGTGAGTGAAGTTAAAAATGTGCGGAAGTTAAGCCTTACCCGTCAGCTTCGGGACTACTTGGATCATGCTGAGGCCCATAACATGGAGTTTCATTTGTATGTTAGAAAAAATGCCGAGCTATCTAAACAGCTAAAAGCTCTGAGAGACGCGGGCAGGATAAAAATTATTGGAGTAATTGAATAATGAACAAATCGAATGGAAAGAATCGCAGTATGACAGTTGAAGAACACACAAAACTACTGGAACAGAATCCTGAATGGGTTGCCATGATGGCAGAGAAAGATCGAAAGCGCGAAGAAATGCTGGCATTTTATCGTGAGATGCAAAAGCCCATTATAAAGGATTTGGAGTCGGTAGGGATATTTGTAAAATCGGTTTGGCTTCTGGGAGGCAAAGGAGAATCCTACCAAGAAGCTTTGCCAATTTTATTAAAACATTTACCCATTTTCTATGATGACCGGGTGAACTCCGGGATTGCCAGGGCCTTGGGTAGACTTAAACCGATAGAGCATTGGGATATTCTGGTCGATCTTTTTTGTAAAACCGATTGTGCTATTCACCGCAGTTTTAAAGAAGGTCTGGCCTGTGCTCTTTTTGATACAGTCACTAAAAAAACCATGCCAGAATATATTAGCCTACTTCGCGACAAACGCCATGGAGAATCGCGCATTTTGATGGTGGGAAAACTGCGTCGTTCCAAACAGCCAGAGATCATCGCTTTGGTGGATGAGCTTTTTGAAGACCCGGATTTAAGGACTGAGATTGGCAGTTGGAAGCGGTTTAAGGGGAGGAAGTAAAACGGCCCTGTCT
>DITF01000106.1 GCA_002422125.1 bacterium UBP17_UBA6191 | reverse complement strand
GAATCATTTGTGTTGCTTCATATCCATCCATGATGGCCATTTGCACATCCATAAGTACCAAATCATAGGGACGAGTGCTTAAGGCATCTACGGCTTCCAAGCCATTGGAAACACAATCACTAAGCAAATGAAATCGTCCCAAAAGGGCCGAGACAACCCTTTGGTTCACGGGATTATCATCCACAACTAATACTCTGGTATTGGGTTTGATAGGCAAAATTACAGGGAAGGCTTCCACGGTGTCCGAATCCTGTACAGGCCCAAGAATCTTTGGGATGGAAAACCAGAATTCAGATCCTCTACCTAACTCACTGGCAACTCCAACCTGTCCCCCCATTAGAGTAACAATCTGCTTCACAATGGCTAGCCCCAATCCAGTTCCGCCATACTGCCTGGTGCTGGAGCTGTCAATCTGGGAAAATCTTTCAAACAATCTATCCTGTTGTTTTAAATCAATGCCAATACCGCTATCTATCACCTTAAAATGAAGCTGGTTGGACAACATTTCCACACTCACCATTATGCTTCCCATATTTGTGAACTTGATGGCATTGCCTATCAGATTGTAAAGAACCTGACGCAAACGAACCGGATCTGTTGTTACCATCTCAGGCACTTCTTCATTCAATGCAAATGAGAGGCTCAACCCCTTGATGGTAGCCTGCGGTAAAAATACTGATTTGAGTTCATCCAGAAAATCAGAAAGATGAAACTCAACCGTATCCAAGTCCAGTTTTCCTGCCTCAATCTTTGAAAAATCCAGTATGTCATTGAGTAAACCAAGTAGTTGTTTGGCACTTTTATGGCCAGTCTCAAGCATCTCTTTTTGTTCCTCATCAAGATATGTTTCCATTAAAAGGCTATTCATGCCAATCACGGCATTTAAGGGAGTACGAATTTCGTGGCTCATATTAGCCAGAAAATCTCCCTTGGCAATATTGGCGGCCTCCGCTCGGCGGGCTAGATTCTCTGCTAAAGCTGTAGTAGTTTCAAGCTCTTGGTTTAAGCGAATCAGGGCATCCTCGGCCTGCTTTTTTTCCGTAACATCTGTATCTGTGCCTCGATAACCTAACAAATCGCCTTTGGCCGATAGAATTGGGCTTCCATTGGTAGAAAACCAAACCAGTTTGCCATCTTTTCGAACAGCCGGATTTAACACATCTACAAAGGACTTTTTTTGTGAAAAAACATCAAAGGCTAACTTGGCAAAATCCTCGCGAGACTCCTTTGGATGCAGATCAAGAAAGCTGATTTTACCCACCATTTCTGAGACGGTATACCCCAATACTGGCTCACAGGCCTCCGTGATATAGGTATATACCCCATTCAAATCTATTTCCCAGATAATGATTCGACCCTGGGCTGCAAGGGATTGAAATCTCTCTTCATTTTGTCTGAATTTGATGCTCGCCAACAGAAGAAGAATCCCAATGACAATGGCCAGCCAATTCGTGAAACAAATGGCAATTCCCAGAAGAATCCATATAGGAACTAAAGACCATCTGGATTTAGCCATCAAATTCAATATTGCCCCTCGTCTAATGGGTTTATGTTACCATAATTGACATGAAAAAATGGCCTGTTAGATTAACCATTGGTGCCAAAACCCTGGAACTTGGCGATGGGGAGTTTATTCTTGAAGGCTTAGAGTCTCAAGGCGTGGAAATGAGTGCCGATTGCCGAAACGGAGTCTGTGGGGCCTGCATGACCCGTTGCACGGGGAAAGTGGAATGGGCTACAGACTCCCACTGCCTGTCCGAAGATATGATTGAGTGTGGTTATATTCTGAGCTGCATCTGTAGAATCAAAGGCCCCTTGGAGATTGACGAATAATCAGAGTATAAAACCACCAGGACATTACCAGAAATGCCAAGGGATGCTGGGCCAAAATTAGCCCAATCGCTCCAACTCCCAACACAATTTTTTGCAATCGAATGGGTAATTTTAAGGTTCCAAGCAAACAAACTCCCAGAATCACAATTTCTAAAAACGGCCAATCGGGTATATTGGACTCAATTTCCAAGCCTCCGGTTACCTCTTTAAAACGAATTGGCTGTTCTGAGAGTCCTCCCTGCCTCTCAGTAGACCAAACCAATTTCCCTTGTTTTCTAAAACTAAGCGGAACAGGTTGAAATTCAAGCTCCCTGATTGAGGTAAAAGTTAGGGAAAGTCGATCAACGCTTAATTGTGGCCTTGGGATATTTAACTGCCACTCCGGTGTAGAGGCCGAAGATAAAGCCAGTGTTTCTTCCCAGCGCATTGATACTGACAAACTCTGTTTTGGTCCTGCCACTCGCAGAGGAATTAAAACCAACCCATCCTCAGCCTTGGCTAGCCGAACTGTTTGTCCCTGCACCATCACCTGCCAGAGTTTAGCAGCGGGAGGAATTTTGATAGCTAAAAATTGCCCTGATGGATTGGATATTTGAAAGTCTGCCTTCCCATGAACTTTTGCGTCACCGGCATAATGATAATGAATTTGAAAATTTGGAATTCTAGCCGCCGAAACTCCTACTTTTTCCCTTTCCCTAATCTCAATGTCAAGCATAGGGACTCCATTTAAGGCTGGCTCTGGATTCAGTATCTGCCACCCTTCCCTGTGAGAAACCAACGACTGCCTGAACTTAGACGCATTTGCATCATGGGGCTTTAACATAACTCTAGTCTGCTGATACGATTGCGCTTCTACCTGCAGCCTTATGGTTCCCCCTTCCACCGGCACAAAGGGAAGAGTCTGAAGCTGGGAAACTCCTGGTAATCTGTAACTGACCTTCAGACTTAAAACCGCACTGGTGGCCTTCCATTCCAGCCTTAGAACAGAACCATCTACAGTATCCACTCCATAGTCTCTACCTTGATTCAATTCCTTGCCATCTGCGCTCAATGATAGGGCCACTAACAAAGATTCCTCAGGAAGATTCAGTTGAATAGAATTGGTGGATTGAATACTCAGATTCAAACTGGATTCAATACCCCATTCCCTAGCCGAAAATTGCCATGTACCAGTAAACTGGGGTTTTCGCGAATCGGTAATTGTTTCCCTACCCCTATCTACCCCTGGTCTCCAACGGGTAGCCCGGCGCATCAAAAGCAAGTCCTCATTAAAACGACTGGCGGGAAAAATGGCACTGTATAAGCCTGAATCCACTCCCGTAAAATGCAAAAATCGGTCGATCTGGGCTGATTGCACGGTGGATTTGAGCGCAGGCATGTTGGGTAACCGTATCCTGAGAACATCACCATAGTTTTCGGATTTTACCGGCAGCATTAACCTGATCTGGACTTCCTGAACCTGAGAATCCTGTGGCAATGGGCCTAACCTTAGTGAACCCTTTGTCCTGACATAGGGATATGATGCTGGAACCAAGCTTATAATTCCTGAATTCAGTGGCAAATCGGTCATCTCCACCATCTTGCCTGCATCCAGTTTGCAGATGTAGGCAACCTCGGCCAGCTCCTGACCGACCAGACGCACAAAGTTAATCTGCAAGTCCTGACAAAAGTGATATTTGGTTTCAACTTGCTCTGTATGCTCCTTCACCGAAAGCACCAAAACCTGATCTTCAAATACAATCTGGCGATTCTGCGCATCCCATATTTGATACAGATGCGATGAAAATGTCTCCGAAGGCAAAGCCAGAAGAAGAAATGCCCATAAGGCCTTGCGTTTCATAAGCCCTAACATAAGAATGGGCAGCAATAAACTGGTTAAAATTACCTGAGGAAAGGGTAAAAATCCCAAACAAAGAGTAGAAATAAACAATAATCCCAGCTTTTGACCAATCAAAGAAAATAAAGCAGTGCCAAGCACCCCCAACCAGACAAGAGTTTGAAACACAGGTTCTTCAAACCAAAGAGAGGAATCACTGAGTTCAATGCGCACCCATCCGGCTTCAGACAATGGATGATCGGAATGCAGAACTTTTTTATTAGGCAGAGCCGGTAACACCACCTGAACCGGTTTAATGTTACCTTTTTTCACGGCCTGACCAACCTGAAGTCTGGAGGGCTTGGCCATGGCATAAGAAGCCGGAGGGGGAGGCGACCCCGCTTTGCGCATCGATTTTTGAGGGCTGAATTCCATTTCAGCCTTGCCTTCAAAGCTTTGCGAGTCCTCCATCAAATCCATATTTCCCATAAAATAATCCGACTCTTTATATCTTTGGCTTTCAGCCACTGGACTCTGCATCAAATTTTGCATCTCATCCCGTTTGCCAATACTCTGTTCTCTGGCCCTGCGAATATTAGGAACCACACTATCCACAAGTTTTGGAGAAAGAGACAGGCCAAATGATAAAACTCCAAGAAGAACTACTCCTAGAGCCACGACCATAGAAATTCCCACAATGCGCTTGAGCCACAATTGAAATACAGGGCTCTTGATCCCCTGTAGTACTTCCTGAACGGAAGAAAACAAAAAGGCCGCGATTCTGTATAGAAGCCACAACAAAAATCCTATCAAACAAACAGAAATTGTAACCAGCATGGCAACAAACAGATTCACTGTTAATATCTCGGAACTATTGGCCTGAATCCAGTCTTTTTTTGTCTCATCATCCTCATAGTTGAGATTTGTTTCCAAAGCCTTAACATGTATTTCTTCGGGATACCATACTTCCCAGTTGGTTTTTAAGGCCTTTAATGACTCTGGTAAAGTCAGCCACAAGCGTTTAGACTCCTGAACCTTTTCAAGCAGCTTTACCTCCAACTGAATCACCTGATCAGAGAGAGAAACCGGAAACTGAATGACCAAAAAACCAGAATCATTCATAAAGGCCTTGGCTGGCTCTCCATTAATATAGACTCCCATCAACTCAGTACCAATCTGTAAAGGTAAGGACAGCTCCAATTTTTCCGGTACACGGATTCTGGCCTGATAGGCCTGGGCTACTCGACCACGACCAATCATTAGAGTTTTTACAAAAAGGCTTTCTGCCAGCCCTTCCTCCAATGAATGAGAAGGCAAGGGCTCCATCGTAGCTAAAAATCCCGGGAAACTTCCCAGAAATCGCCAATTTCCAAGCACTGGTTCACTTAAATTGTGTACTTCTGAGTTGCTGGTCTGCTCTATCAAGGCCAGATTTTTTGCCGGAATTACCTTGAGATTTTCTCTAACCGTCAAAACAATTTCCCCACCTAAGGAAATCAAATCCGAATCCTGTGCCGGTAGCAGAAGCTCTGAACCTGTAGCCAGAATTTCGCCCTCAAGCTGAATGGTTCCATTGCCTAAAATGCCGCCTGGAAACACCAAAGTGTTACCTGAAAGCTGAAAGGGCTGTGGTGGCTGAATTGTCAGTTGATGTAGTCGAAAACCCTCAAAAATGGGCAAGACAACTTTTTGCAAGGACTGATGTAAAACACTTACCCCCATTGAAATTCTCAGATGATGGGCAGAAGTACCTACGCTTAAATGATAATTTACATGCTGTGTTGCCTGTGACGGCATTTGTTGAAATTCCTTGATTTCCTCTACGATTGTTGGCCTTTCAACCATCTGATAAGCCAACCGCAAATGTTTTAAGCGAAACAGATAATGGGGAGTTAGGGAATTGTCTCCCTGAGATGACAATAGCTTCAAACTCGAATTACCCTTTAAGGATCGGATCTGAATAAATGCCTCAGGCAATTCAATGCGAGCCTCTGAGGACGCAAAATGATACCAACCTGAAAAGACGATTTTCTGCTCACTCGGTCCTAGAGGTAAACAAAGTCCATCACCCTTATCCGGTTTCCTCCAGGCCAGTTGTTCTGGTAAATCCCGATACACAAGACCTGGAAAAAGCACGGCCACGCAGTCTTGGCTGTGGTTGCTTTTTGGCAACCACACTTCATGGTCAATTTTTAATACCCCGGTACTCACTTCAATAATATCCAGGCTGATTACTGGCAATGGGCCTGGTTTATCGGAATCTTCATTAGTTTGAGACTTCGCAAATTCAGCTAAACGGGACTTGGGAATTAACTCATATCCCTTAAGTTCTGTTACTTGATTCCAGTCCACAAGTTTATGCTTCCACTCCTGGGCATTGGAAGGCCAACTACAGATCAAAAACAGAAGCGCGGGAAACAAACGATTTAACCATATCAGTGGCTGGCTAAACACCCGAAACACAACCATCAATAAAGCCCCAGCAAACACGGCCCCAGAATAGGCAAAGGGCATTTGCACCATCCAGGGTAGAAGAAACAGAACTGGAATGAGTGTTCGAAGGCTTGGCAAAAGACAAAAAATCGCCAAACCCGCTGCTAACAATGCGATGAGATTGGGTGAAATTTTAGGGATAACTTCAATATCCATAGAAACATTGCGACTGGCCGGCGTCAGAAACCAGGCAATTCTTTGCAGGGAATCCTGTGAGATTGGCACTGGCATATCAGCCGAGGATGATAGTAGCCTTCCCTGAAAGGAATCTGGCAACACTCCCTGAAATTCGGGATTCATTCCGCCTGGATGCCAATGTGGATTTACCAGTTTAAGTTGCCGGGAGGAATCGGTACCGGCCTGAAGCGTTGCCTGGGCAATCGGAAGACTAAAATCTGCTGGGTGAATCGCAATTTTTTGGTTGTTCTCCGTAGGAATTTTTGTGGTCAACTCCATAGAAAACGGCACAACCTCACCAGCTCCACTAAGTACCATTTTTAACGGCAGTAACCAGTTATTTCCCTGAATTCCAATGGTAGCTCTCTGCCCTTGAATTCTGGCTGTCAGAAGCTCCTCACCCTCCATCGGTTTAAGCACAAGAAACTGTTCTGCATGATTGCGAACCACCAACGATCGCCTAAGATACATGGTCCCATCGGGGGCCAGATAAACAAATAACTCCAGTAGATCGACAAAGGCCGAGAAGGTGGCAATTCCTTCTCGAGCCACGACACTCATGTAAAATGCCGACGATTTATCCAAACCAGCTTCCGTCTGAATCTCTTCTACTTCTAAAACCGTTTTGGCGGGATTTCTCTGTCTGAGGCTTTTTTTCATGGCATCACTCATATCGAGCCGAAATTCCAGCCCCACCTCGGGCTCAAAGTTCCAGGTACTTTCCAGAGAATTAGCCTGAGGAATCGAAAAGGGAGTCAAAGCCGTAGTCTGGGTTCCCAATGCCTTCTCTGAGGCCAAATCCAAAGTGACCTGCCCAGCCGTGCCTTGGCGAAAGTTAACCGCTAGCATTCCCTTTTCCAAAGAACTGGACCAGTCCAAAATTTCCGCTCCACTGGCAGACACGGATTTAATCAGAAGGCCTTCCGGCAGGCGAATCTGCAAAGCCTCGGTAAGACTGCCTTCAATAGACAGACGAAATCGAGATTGCAGTTCTGCAAGCCCCTCCTTGATTAAAACCTTATGATTAGCTAGTGTTCTAAGACCGCGAAACTCCATTCTGGTGGTAGTAGGAGCCTGTGTCACAATCTGGGTGTCGGCCTTTTTGAGGCTGACGGTAAAATCTCTGCCCGAGGGCAGGGCAAAATTGCAGGTCGACACTTGGGGCACACGAGTCAAAACCACAAACTGGTCACAGGGAAGTCGCAGCGAATTGATTGGATACGGGGGAGCCATCAAACGAACCGAATGACCAGCAGATAACAAACTACCTACATTTTCCTGCAGAACCAAAACCAAACGCAACGAATCTGGTAACTTTGAGCCAAAATCAAGAATTCGCCTGTCATTATGCTGCAATATTTTCAGAGGTTTGGGCTCTATGACTGTATATAAGAATCCGCTGTAAAAAGGATCCATTTCCACGGTGGTCTGATTGACACGGGGATTTGAATATACTATCTCTAAATACAGACGATTATCCCTGACAAACAGATCAAGACTACTTTTCTGAAATACAGGGTATTCATAAAATGGTGCCGCAGTTTTGACAAACACCGAGTCGTAATCAGCTTCAGAAACAAACAGGAGTCTTTTGCCGTCGGCTTTAGGCACTACTTGTACCTCTAAACTATAGGTTGGCATAAGAATTAAAAGTAGGGCCGTAATCTGTCTGCGAACTTTCCAAAAAATTCCCGCCAATCCCCATAAGGCAATCAAAATCGGCTGCACCAAAAACCAGTGGCCATTCAAAAACCCCAAAAGATACATTCCCATCCAAAACAGGGCACAAAAACCAAGTCCCACTCCCAATAGCTTTCTGTGTTTATTTTGAGCTATCACCAGTAAAACCGTCCACAACAGGCAAAACAACATCTGTAAACCAACCCCCAAGGGAAAAATTCCGGCTCCGAAATCAACTTCCACCCAATGTCCCCCCTCTCTGCCCATCAGGGAGTAAAGAAAGAAACCCTGGCCAGCAGGAATATGGGTTCCCTGATTATTGCTCCAGGTGTATGCTGATTGCGGCATGGGAACAACATTGTAATAGTCCAGAACCTGACTGGTCAGCAATAGAAACCACGAACCAAGAAACAAGCCCAGAATCAATCTTCCAACTAAACCCCAGAAGCTCATTTCTCCTAGCCAATACGCCTGAATCCATCCTAGCCTAAAGACTTGAATCACAAGCAATAAAGCTAAAATGATAACCCAATAGGAGCGAGCATAATTTAATCCTTGGGTAACCAAAGTCTGGGCTCTCTCCCAGCCGGGATTTTCAAAACTGGATTGAACAGATACATCCAAAGCCCCTTCTTCAACCTGTACTGTAAAATGAACATTTTGTGTATGTACAGGCAAAGGCAATTCTATTCTCACCTTTTCTTCCTCACTTGGTGGAGACAGAAGCGATAACTCCAGTTTCTGGTTCTGAAGCCCGCCTATCATCTGCCGACTCTGCAACAGATTGTAGCTTTGATTCTCCCCCGATCTCAGGATTTGTGATGATTTAAGATCAACGCCTATTTTCCCCTCGCCTTCTGAAAAGACCTGCACCTCCATTCCATTCAGCTTTGCCGAACGAAACTCATACTGCTTGGGAAACTCAAATTCATAACTTCCTGGTTTATCCACCTGAAGCTCATAAGTCCAGGTATGCAATGCTCCTCTGTCGGCCTGAAACCTCGCGATACCAGCAAACCTTGAAATAACCAAAGATATTGGCTCCAGTCTGGTAAAAAGCTCAGAGTCAATGTAAATAGATCCAGAATCCCCAAGGATACGGCAGGCATATAAAACGGGCTCCCCATTTTCTGGCTTTAGTTCTGCGGGAAGCTCCGTCACATCAACTCGGGACACTCGATCAGTATGGTCAAATCGAACCTCACGGACTCTTAAAACATCCGATGCCTCCAGTGCCATAAATGACCTTTGTGAAGCCACTTCCAACATACGAATCAAGCCCGGCAAATGAATGGCACTGTCGGGGTTTTCTCTAACAAATCGACCAGATATTTTAAAGGTGGCCCTATCCCTTTGGTCACGATGAAACCGAATCAAATTACTGTGTTTCACAAAACTTAAGCCCAGACCATCCAAACCACTGACTTCAGAAACCTCAAAGCCAGCGGGCAGTACAACCTGAATCTCCCGAACCGGGTGGCGAGAAATTGTCAAGTGAGACACCATCTCATAAACCACTTCGCTTCTGCTTAAGCGCAAACGATGTGAGGACTCGACAAAGACCTGAGGCTTGGGGGCCTCTTCTGTATCCACCACTACCGGTTTCACTAAATCCATCTGAGCCAATCCCTGACGACGGGCCCGTATGCGCAGGCTATTGACCGACTCGGTTGAAACAACAACAGGCAAGGTAAATTCTGCTCGCATGGACTCTAGATAAACCCTTGGTTGCATCCAATCCCCATCACTCTGAATGCTCAATTCCCCTGCCTGAGAATAAATCCAGGGTACAGCCAGATCCAAATCTCTTTGACTTTCAAAAATTGGATACACGGCCACAAAACGAACTCGCACGGGTTCATCAGAGACCAATTTCCAGGTGTCTGAGTCGACTATCAAATCGGGGCCCAAATACTGGGTCAGGGCAAAACCTGCTGGCAACAATTGCATGGGCTCTGGGCTTGTGATTGTAGCCTCAAAATCAAGAACTAGGGCTGTTTGGCCCAGACGCACAGCGATTCTCATATCCCTGAACTGTCTGGGACTTTTCTGTTTTAGCTGATGGTTTTGTATAGTCTTGTATTCTTCCTCAGAAATCAGCACATGGGAAGACCCAGGAATCTGACCCGGCCCTAGAAGCCTCTCCTTGACTGGCAGTGCCTGCAAAAACCCCACCATGACCACAATCAACAGAAGTCTTAGAACTATCATGCCATCCTCCAGGCAACAATCATATCACAGGAATTCCTGCAGCACTCGTCCCAAATTTGTGCTGTTTTTTTAGGGGAATCGCCTATATTATAGGAAATAACTCCCGGGAGGCTCAAAAATGAAAACCTTAAATGTTGCTGCAAAAATCTGGGTGAGCATGCTGGTGTTGATTCTGGCCTATTTTGGTTCTCAGATCTTGGCATGGAGACTCGAGAAAAATCTGGAGGAACAGCTACGCTTAATTGACAGCACCTACTTTGCCCTTGCCCGCAACTCTGAGCGCTTGATCGGAAAATTTGAGGAAATTCAACACGATTTTACGGCTGCTATCATGATGGGAAAAACCGACTCCCTTGAAGACAGCATTCCCAAAAAGGACGCATTGATACAAGATATAGAGTCCTTGTTAAAGCTACCATCAATACCAAAATCAACCGCCACTGAACTTGACAAGTTGCTGGAGGACTTAAAAGCCCATGTAGAATTGGCCATACCACTTTATACTGCCATGATTCGTAATCAACACGGACCAGACAGTGCTTCTAAGGCTGAAAGTTTAAGAATTGGTAAAGAATCCCTGCAATCACGGTTTTTAGCGTTGAGAGACCAAACTCAACAAGCCCTGCAATCCCGAATGGCAACAATTTTATCCGATCAGGCATCCTCAAGAAGCCTACAGTGGACAGTCTTTGTACTGGTACTTCTGGCGACTTGGTTAATCACTAGTCTCGTCATTCGAAATGCAATCTGCAATCCACTTTTACAGGCTACTGAACTTGCCGCAACTGTAGAAAAGGGAAACCTGGATATGCGTATTCAGCTTGATAGTGAGGACGAAATTGGTACTTTGGTCAGAACTCTCAACCGTATGGCCGAAGGCTTAAAACTTAAGGCCGAGGCAGCTCAATCCATTGCTAGTGGGGATTTAACAAAACAGGTGGTTTTGAGTTCATCCGAGGACATGCTCGGACAGGCCTTCAGTAATATGAGTAATAACCTGAACCATTTTCTCTCTGAAGTTCATGAAAGTGTGGTCCAGGTGGCTTCGGGGGCATCCCAGTTGCATGGGGCTTCTCAAGAACTTTCATCTGGAGCATCTAAACAAGCATCTTCTTTGGAGCAAATCTCTAGCTCCATGGTCGAAATTGGGGCTCAGACAAAGGCTAACGCTCAATCCGCCCAACAAGCCAATGAGCTTGCCATGCAATCCCGTCAGCTTGGAGAAAATGGACATCAACAAATGGCAAAACTCTTGGAGGCTATTGAGGCCATTGCCAAATCCAGTCGTGAAATTGCCAAAATCAACCGAGTCATTGATGATATCGCCTTTCAAACCAATCTTCTGGCCTTAAATGCTGCTGTTGAGGCCGCTCGGGCAGGAAAACACGGAAAAGGATTTGCCGTAGTCGCTGACGAAGTCCGTAACTTAGCCGCTAGTAGTGCCAAAGCAGCCAAAGAAACTGCCGAGCTTATCGATGGGTCCGTGCGAAGGGTAGAAAATGGTACCGATGCGGCTCATTCAACTTCCGAGGCACTGAACAAAATTGTCAGTGGGGTTTCCCAGGTAGCTGACCTGATTCATCAAATATCTCAAGCCAGTACAGAGCAGGAAAAAGGCATTAGCGAGATCAACAAAAGCTTGGTGCATGTGGAAGAGGTTACACAAAGCATCACGGCCAATGCCGAAGAAACAGCAGCCGCCTCCAATGAACTTTCTCGACAATCCACCGTGGTTGAGAAACTCTTGGGCGACTTCAAAATCATTAAATCTGAGTCTGTTAAAACTAAAAAGCAGGTCCTTGGTAACAAAACAGCAAGCCAAAAGATTGCCACCCCCAAAACTATACCCCGCCAGGGCGTAAAAGCCCAGTCCAAGGGCTGGGATGAGTTAGAGGCCAATGCAAAAACCAAAGTGCACAGCTCTAAGGCCAAGGACTTAATCAGTTTTGGAGATGACGAAGAATTTGACCGATACTAGGCTTAGAGCCTGTTATCCATCTACTTTGTTTTTACCACTATCAGCAATATAGCCAAAAAATGCCCCGGTCAGACCGCCTACAATGTGTGCGAATTGGGAGATATTGTTGTTACCAAAGGCCTGAGCGACTTCTGTGCCTAAATATAAGGTGGCTAAAAGTACAAATGTCAGGGGAATGGTGCCGCTTTTGCGATTGGCAAATGAGGACAAGAGAATAAACATAAACACAATGCCTGAGGCCCCGTGTAGGGCTGTACTCAAAAACACAGCATTTAATAGGGCCGTAACCACGGCTGTGCAAACCATCATGATTAAAAGATCTCTGGAGCCATATTTTTCTTCCAAAATGGGCCCGAGCAGTAAAAGATAAGTGAGATTTCCCATCAAATGCGCCATATCAGCGTGACCTAAGATATGTCCCACGGACCGAACCCAGCTCAGAATGTCAAGCGGGAAAAACTGGGGGAATGTTGTGAAATAGGTTTTGATTAGAGATGGGATGAGGGTCGAATCCAGCAACAGGATTAAGGCGCATGCCAGACAAAATGTTAGGGTTACGGGGGCGTTGTAATGGATACGCATGCGTTAGTTAGCGAACACGGGTAAAAAGTATCGTCCTAAATTGGCTGATTCCATATGTACAAGAACTCTTTGAGATGCCGGGCCTGAAACGGGTTCATCGTAACCATATCGCAGGACCATACCCCTCAGATATACAGAGTGCACATAATTGTGGTTCACAATTGCAAACAAAAGTTCTGGTTTTTTATGATATTTGAGCTCACTTAAAAACACTTCGTGGACTTCCTGCACAAAAAGATTTAACTCCTCTCCGTTAGGAAGCTCCTCAATGGGTGAAGGGTAAGACACTGTGGCAAATACATCGTCAAACAGATCAAGCTTAAAGGGAAAGGACATGCCCACCTTTTTTCCCAGCTCCTTTTGCGTATAGGCCATATGCCCGATATGCTGGGCCGGACTTGCGGAGCATCCCGAAGGTACACGGAACAATTCCTCATCACTGAAACAGTCACGAAAAGCTCGAATATAGTCTTTGCTAATTTGAAGTTCTTCCAGAAGAATAGAATGGTCATACATGACCTGGTCAAGCTCCATACTGCCTATCAGATGCTCTTCATCATGGTCCAAATTCACAACTGCCCTTTCGGTTGCACAAACTCTGGTTTCTGATCGCTTAGAAAAAGGAATATGATACCATGTTCTGTAGTTCTTGATCGAAAGGAGTTCTTCAGGCATGGAGCAAGATTTTTCCAAACGCCATGGTATGCCTCACAAGGATGAGCAGCACACTCTTATCGGAATTGTGATTCTGGATAAAATGATCCAGAAGAAACGAGCTTTTTTGACAAGTCTGGAAGGCGACGATACTCATCTTGAAGATGTGCTGGATTTTCTATCCAGTCACGGGGTCCTCGACATTGATGTGGAATCGGCCCAATATGTGGTCACTCCTAAAGGCAAATCCTTGTATGAAACCTTTCTCAAAAAATACAAAGAATATCTACGGATTTACGATGTTTTCTGCGCCGTCGATTTAGGTGCTGGGGAATTTGGCTTCGAGAAGCTCTTTGATTATCAGGCCGATGTGTTTCAGCAGTACATCCACGAGGAAAGATTTCAGGATTTAAGAGTTACGGTTTGTGAATTCAAAAAGATGAATCCTATCGAAGTCATATTTATATCTTTTTTGATGGAAAAACGATTTCGTGAACCAAAAGACAGGACTATGGTCTTAGGTGAAAAGTCATGGCAATTTGGATTGGTGTATGGTGAAATCTTTCGTGAAATTCTGGATATCTGCAATCGTTCCCTGCATTTTGAGGAGCTTGGATATCAGGATGAATTGGGAAAAGTTTCGGGAGAAGCCGTGATTCGTGATGTGGTTGAGCAGGGCTACAAACTATCCCGTGAAATTCATATGCATCGACTGGAACTGCAAAAAGAAGCTGAAGCGGAAGAGCGAGAACAAAGGCTTAAAGATTTAGAGCCTGTTTCGCAAACTACTACGGTATCAGAGTATGAAGCCTATTATTCCCCCTATTCAGATCCATATTACCGGTCTCCCTTATGGGATTTGGCCCTGCTGGCGATTATT
>DITF01000200.1 GCA_002422125.1 bacterium UBP17_UBA6191 | reverse complement strand
AAATGGCAGAAGTTCGTCCCGGCCTTAGTCGTTTGCACCTAAAAATCTATACTGCCGCCAATGTATCTGAGCTGATTGCCAATCTCACTTCCAAAAAGGATTCCTTAGAGCTTAAAGGTGGGGTCCGATTAGGCATTGTATACAAAGACTCGGAAGAGTTAAAAAGCCGAGAAGATAAAGCCCTTACCCTTTTGAAAACATCTCCAAATCGGGAGATTCGTGATCCAAGGGGCATCTTTTTTCAACCCGACCCACTGCTTAATCATGGAAAACTAGCCCTGCTCTATCCTGGGTTTGGCAATCTTTATGAAGGTATGGGATTGGAACTGAGTAAAACCCTGCCCCACCTTTTGGAAGCCATGCAATCCAAATCCAGATTTAATAAAACTCTGGGGCTTTGGGATAAACTGCATCAAAAAGGTGTCAACCTCTTTGATTTATCTGTGTTTGAAATTAGTTTTGCTACCACCTATTTTTCCTGTCTGGGCACCCACCTTCTCACTAAAGATCTTAAAGTACAGCCCCAAGCCGTGATTGGATTTTCCGGTGGGGAAATTAACTGCCTCTCGGCTTTAGGCATCTGGGATATGGATACCTACTATCAGAAGGCTTGCAAGGATCATATTTTTACCGATGAGCTGACGGGAGATTTCCGGCTGGTAAAAAAAGTCCTTGGTCTTCCCAAGGATCAGTTGGTTGAATGGGGAACCTACCTGATTTACACCAGTCCTGAAAAATTATCCTCTGTCCTATCGCGATATACTGGAGTCTGGTTCTGCATGATCAACAATCATAATGAACTAATGATTGCCGGTCTGAATCAGGAAGTTAAACGCCTGATTGATGAAAATGGTTTTGGATTTTTACGACTGCCAATTCCTCAGGTATATCATAATGAAATCCCTCTGGCCTTTGAAAAAGAACTGCTGGAGCTTTGGACCAACCCAGTTACCCCTATACCTGGGGTAGATTTTTATGCCCATGCCAGTGGCGAAAAGTATGAACTAAGTGCTCATGCTACAGGTAAGGCTATCACCAGAACCTGTTGTGAAAGAGTCAATTTTATCCCCGTGATTGAAAATGCCTATCGGGATGGAATTCGTGTCTTTTTGGAAGTGGGCCCTCAATCCAGTGTCTCAAGGCAGGTGGATTCCATTTTAGCGGACCGTTTACACCGAAGTATCGCTTTAAACACCAGAGAACGAGGGGAAGCAACCCAGCTTCTTTTTGCTCTGGCCGAAATGGCTGCTTGTGGGGTTGATATGGATATCAGTCCTATAGCCAAAGCCTATGGAAGTTCTGTTGAGCTAGTTGAATCCAGTCGGGTCCAACTTATTTCAGCGGGCCGAAAGATCGCTTCCATGCAATTTGAATCCTTTGGCAAATTTCTTCAACCCATGGCCAAAAAAATCGTACCCGCCCCTATTTTAATTCAGGAGAACACCATGCAATATGAAGTCCAACTCGCCCCAGCGCCTCAGGGAACC
Source organism: bacterium UBP17_UBA6191 (assembly GCA_002422125.1). Classification (GTDB taxonomy): domain Bacteria; phylum Muiribacteriota; class UBA6191; order UBA6191; family UBA6191; genus UBA6191. Next base: position 6,969 of record DITF01000200.1, on the reverse strand, counting down.
ACTGAATCCATGATATATCTGCAAACCAGACTTGCAGCCCAGCAAGCCCAATTTTTTGCCTCACAAAGAGAGATTTTGCAATTGGAACAGCAGATGATGTCTGCTCAACCTATTTTTGCGACCAATCCCGTAGTCTCTTTGGTATCCGATCTGGACTATGGCCTGATGAAAACACCAAATCCCCTGATGGATCGGGAGCAATGCCTAGCCTTTGCCCACGGCAGTATTGTCTCGGTTTTTGGTGAAGATTTTAAAGAACTGGACTCCTACAGATTTCGTACCCGCTATCCCTCTCCCCCTTATCTCCTAGTCGATAGAATTGTCAGTATTGATGCCGAACCCAAACAATTTAAGCCCGGTTCCTGTGTCACGGAGTTTGATGTCAGGCCTGGGGACTATTTTTTAGTCAATAACCGCGTGCCCATGTGTGTCAGTATCGAATCTGGTCAGGCTGACTTGTTTTTGATTGCTTACATGGGAATCGATTTTAGAGTTCAGGGTGAGCGGGTTTATCGTCTTTTAGGTGCTGATTTCACTCTTTTTGGAGATTTACCTGAGGCTCCCTGTACTTTAAAGTATGATATTAACATCACCTCATTTGTCCAACATCAGGGGATCTGGTTATTCTTCTTTGAAGGCAAGGGATATGCCAACGGACGACCTTTTATTCAGTGGAAAAATGGCTGTGCCGGGTATTTCACCCCCGAGGAACTGGCAGCCAAAAGTCCATATGTAATGCCTCAGTATGACATTGAAAAAGAGGCATTCCCCTTTACCCCAATTCGGGATTGTCAAAAGAACCACTTTGTGGCCCAGGATCTGAAAGCATTGGTTGATGGTAACATTTATGCTTGTTTTGGCCCTGGATTTGAGGTTCCATTTCCAACCCCAACTCACCGTGCCAGCTTCCCCCAGTTTACTAATCACGAGCTATTAATGCTGGATGAAGTCACGATTGAAAAAGAAGGCGGCAAAAAGGGACTAGGCTACATTACGGCATCCAAACTTCTGGATGACAATCACTGGTATTTCACTTCGCATTTTTATACTGATAATGTAATGCCCGGAACCCTAATGCTTGATGGTTGTGGCCAAATTCTTCAGTTGTATTTAATGTATCTTGGGTTTGGATTTCAAGCCAGAAACCCCAGATTTAATCCGGTTCCCAATGAGGAAATCAAGGTAAAATGCCGCGGTCAGGTGATTCCTGGCATGCAAAAAATCACCTACTTTGTGCATGTCACAAAAATTGATCCCGGCTCCACTCCCAAAGTTTTTGCCGATGTAGTTATGCTCTGTGATGGGAAAGAAGTCGTACACATCGAAAATCTGGCTTGGCAGATCCAGTACGACTCCTTGCCAGAACTTCCAGCCGTGGGAGAGCAGGCCTACGATATGTTTGGAAGGGCCGTACATACCAACGAAACCCAACTAATTGAGTTAACCGTCGGTAAACCTTCGCGTTACTTTGGTCCTCACTATGAGATTTTTGATCGGGAAAGACAAATTTCCCGTATGCCCAACCCACCTTATGCCTGTATCACTCGGGTAATATCTGTAGAGGGAGAGCTTCGTAAAGTGAAACCGGGGGCCAGAATTATCAACGAATACGATCTGCTTTCAGACGACTGGCATTTTACGGCCAATCACGGGGTATTGCCTTTTTGTGTTTTGAATGAAGTGGTTTTACAACCCTGTGGACTACTGCCCCAGCTTTTAGAGCTGGATATGATGAGTCCAAGTGATCGATTTATCCGCAATCTAGGCGGGGAAATGATCACCTATCGGGATATATTTGCCCAGGATAATCGAATCATTGCGGATGTCCTGCTCAAGGAAGTTGTAAATACACCTGATACCTTTATGGTGAAATATGACGGAACCTACACCCTGCCTGATGGAACCCTGATAGCAGAGGGCAAAAAACTGCACTTTGGATTTTTTAGTAAAGACGGTCTGGCCGCAGCCCCAGGTCTGAAGCTTGATCCTAAAGAAAAAGCACTGCTTGAAGCAAACAATCTGGCATCTGATGCTGTAGCACACTCGTTAATCCCAAGCCCACAGGCTGTGGGGCAATTCGTAAAGCTACCCCTGGCTCCCGCCTTATTTTTTGATGAAGTCCTAGAAATCAGACCAGAGGGAGGAAGGTATAAAAAGGGATTTGTCAGGGTTAAAAAGCAAGTCGACCCTTCAGAATGGATTTTTTATTCCCACTTTTACATGGACTCTGTGGTACCAGGAAGTTATTCGCTTGATGCCTGCACTCAAGTGCTAAAATACTACCTTCTGTATTCAGGACTTGATGCGCATATGGGAGAAGGCGCGTATTTTCAGGTGAATTTTGATACCTGGATGAACTGGCAGTACCGAGGCCAGATTCTACAGCACAACCAACAGATCGAATATGTTCTGGAAGTAAAAGAAATATACTCAGGCTCTACCCCTTACGGGATTGCCGATGCCAGAGTATACTGTGATGGAAAGCATATATATTCCCTATTTGATATCCGTGTTTCCATCTGTGGAGCCTAAATGTATCGTGTCATCTCTAATGAGACTTCCCCCAAAGCCAAACAGGATCTGATTCACAAATACATCTTAAAAGGTGAATTTGTGGTATCTGATCTTCTGTATTTTGTGGCCGAGGAATTGGAAGCTCTCTCCCTTGAGGTGACTACCTTGATGCAACCAGCCCCAGAAGTCGGTGATGATGCCTGCGAATTGCTTATGGATGAAGATTTGCAGGCCCGTCTGGAGAGAAATCTCAATGCTTTGGACCACCCCGATCAGGACAAAAGGCAGTACGCCATGTTTTTGCACGGGGTGAGCCAATGGCTGATATATCTTGAAAAACTGGATTCCATTCCCCATGACGGGTCATCTATTCTAAAGGAATTGGATAAACTCAGTGATCCACAAAATTACCGGCATTATCTTTTGTTGACCAAGCTCAATAAATATATCAGCAACCAGGATCCAGCCTTGCTTGATTATCTGCAAAAACAAATCAAAAAACCTGACCCAAGTCTTTGGAGGGCCTATTGCAGATCGGCTCTGGCAAAATTCAAAGACAGAGAGTTAAGTCGCCGGCTAAGGCTGAAGCCGGAAGCCGCAATCCAGAACTCTACAATCGAGAGACCCTGGCTTAACCTGAACCCCGAAGATGTGGCTAAAGTGGAGTGGTTTTTAGAGAAGCTGGTATTAGCCCAAAAAGAGGGATTCCCTGCCGGAGCTGAGGCAGACGAATTTATGCAGTTTAACGAGGCAATCCAGATGCACCTTTTGCTTTTTCAGCATAAAAACGCCGCCTTTCGCTCTTATCTGGCTTACACAGGCCGGTTAATTTTATTGATGATGGAGAATCCTTTTCCACTCTCAAGACTAATAAAAATTCTGCCAGAAATCTGGTTTTTACACGGGAAGTTCTGCACCACATTAGTTCAGGATTTGCTGTCCCATCAGTTTTCCATGGACAACCGGATTCGCTCCAACCTCATGGAGGGGGTTGCTCCACTTTTGGCTTTTGAAGAATGGTCTGAATCATTTTGGCTTCTGATCGAAAGGCATTTACGCGTACCTCATCCCCGCCTTCGTTCCACGGCTCTATCAATTGCCTTTACGGCCAAACCACTGGAAGCCCTGCAAGCAATTGAAGAGGGCTTGTTATCCATATCTTGCCAAGAAGATCTAAAAAGTATGCTCTGGTTAATCAATAATACAGAAGGTTTTGATCAGGATTACACCCAAGAGCTGGAAATCATAGGCAAGGAGTTGTCCTTTTTTAATGCCGTAAATATTTACTCCATACCGGGCATAGTCCCCGATTTTTCTGACCCTTCCAGCCTATGGTAAAGATGAACTCCCAGATACAATAAAGGTGTATCCAAAAGGGCAAAGCAGAACTTAAAAAGATAAGAACTCCACATCAGACCAATGAGGGCTGAAACGGACTGAATACTATCCCCTAAACCCCCAGCCAGATAAAGAATACTTAAGATACACACTGTATCTAAAATCTGAGAAGTCATGGTTGAAAAGTTATTGCGAATCCATAGATGTTTTCCAGCAGTCAATGACTTCCAGAAATGAAAAAGCCTGACATCTACACTCTGGGCAATAAAATAGGCAATCATGGAGGCCAAAACATTACCTACCATAAATCCATAAACACTCTCAAAAGTTGAAGTGGCTCCTGAAACCCCGGAAGCATCGGGAAGAATATGCCCAATATGCATCAAAAGAAGCATAAACATATTCATGATAAACCCTGTCAGCACTACCCATTGCGCCCTTTGTTTACCGTAAAGCTCACAAATTAAATCTGTAGCCAGAAAAGTAACCGGGTATGCCAACAGGCCCGCCGGAATAATAAACAATCCACCTAGATTCACAAACTTGGTAATACCTATCAAATTACCCACAATCAATGAGGTTAAAAAGACACCAAACAAGATATAAAAAAACTTTTCACGAAAATTCATCAACACTCCCACATTACCATTTAGGGATAATACTTGGTTTCACTTACAGCTTAATATATTCTGCTACTCATGGAACAACGCATTAATGAAAAAAATCTTAAAATCGTAGAAGAATTAATTCGTATTATTGGAGACGATCCAACCCGCCCCGGCCTTCTGGATACACCTAAAAGGGTTTTAAAGTCCTATGGTGAGCTATTCGCGGGATATGAAATCGAACCGAAGTCGATTCTCTCAACTCAGTTCATGCAGGAAGATTATTCTGTAGACTCCATGATTATCTGTAAAAATATCGAGTTTTATTCCATGTGTGAGCATCATATTGCCCCATTCACTGGATTTGCTCATGTGGCTTACACCCCTCGCACCAACAAAGTAGTTGGATTATCCAAACTGGCCCGCCTAGTGGATTGTTTTGCCAAACGCCTGCAAATTCAGGAGAAAATGACAGCCCAGATTGCCGGAACTATCCAAGAAGTTCTGAATCCCTTAGGAGTCGGAGTGGTTATTGAAGCCAAACATTTCTGTATGTGCAGTCGGGGAGTGAACAAACAAAGTAGCATGATGGTCACCTCAAAACTGTTGGGAGAGTTTGAATCAGACAGTTCAACAAGGGCCGAGTTCATGCGTTTGATTACCGGCTAGAGCTGATTTGTTTATGGTCTGGGTATCCTTTTTTCTTCCTGCCCGCCGTTTAGTTGCTCTAGTTTCAATTCTTGCCTTTGTTTCTGTACTTTTTCAGATCGAAGGTCTTTTGGGTAATGCCGGAATCCTGCCAGTCAGCGAATATTTGAAAAAAGCTCATGAGGTGTTAGGCGAGCAAAGCTTTTGGCAATTGCCTACTCTTTTTTGGTTGTTCCCTGAAGAACCCCCACTGGTTACTCTGACTCTAGTAGGGATTTTTGGCTCTGTTCTGGCTGGAGTGAATCAGGTATGGTTGGCGCGAATCGGCTTTTTTCTGGCCCTGCTGTCCTATCTTTCCATCTCCAGTGTAGGTCAGGTATTTTTTGGCTATCAATGGGACAGCCTCTTAACAGAAAGCCTCTTTCTTTGCATATTTTTTCCCACTGGTTGTACTGGCAATCGCCTGCAAAAGATTTGGTACTGGCTTTGGCATCTCTGCCTTCGGCTCATTCTGATAAAACTACTGATCGGTTCAGCCTGGGTGAAATGGGCTAGTCTTGATCCTACTTGGCGAGATCTTACAGCCATGAACTATCACTACCTGACTCAGCCCTTACCCCATTCGCTTTCACTTCTGGCTCATCATCTGCCCGAATCTTTACACAAGGCTTCTGTCATCTGGGTCTTTGCCATCGAAGGAATTTTTCCTTTGATGTTGTTTGGATTTGGCTACACCTTGGCCACTGGTATCTTCTTTCAGCTACTGTTACAGATATTGATTTTGCTGACTGGTAGTTATGGCTTTTTTAATCTTCTGACCATGGCCTTAGTCCTCAACTGCTGGCACTTCGATAAATCCAACAAAGTATCCATCCCAAACTACCCAAAATTGATTTGGATTCCCATTCTGGTTCTGATCCTTCATGCCCTGATTTCTCTTGAGTTATTTTCGCAACAGATTTGGAAAAATTCCTTTGCTCCCCTACAAACGATACGCCAATGGATTGCCCCCTATCGAATCCTCAATACCTATGGCCTTTTTGCTACCATGACAACCCAAAGACTGGAAATCTCAGTTGAAGTAAGCGCAGACTGCCAAAATTTTACCCCCATATCGTTTAACTATAAACCAGATCCCCACAACCCGGTTACACCTCACTGGGCTGGCTTTCACATGCCCCGCCTGGACTGGCAGATGTGGTTTGCCGCCTTGGGGCCCCCAGCACAATCTCCCTGGTTTTTTCGTTTCCTGGAAAAACTGGCCTCTGGCTCCACTCCTGTTAAAGAACTGTTAGCCAATGTGCCAAACCAACCCATCACCTGTATTCGCACCCCAGTTTACGATACCGGAGTTAAAGAGGGACAATTCACCTTTGATTACCTTGGGGTCTTTACAAATACTCTAGAAAAACGATGAAAATACTAATTTCAATTGGCATAGCCCTTTCCTTGATTTTACTAGTTTGGATTGACAGGCCTGAATATGGAGTATTTATGTGTTACCGCCCAAAAGAGCACTGAGCCACAAAGGGAATAATTGGCACTTGGGAAGATTCAAGTTGCACATTCAGTCCTGTAGTAATTAAATCGGCAATCTGTCACGACCAAATTTTATAAAAAATTACTTGACAGATTTTTGGAACTCATTTTTAGTTCAGTCGTGGCAGCCGGAAAAATCCCACGCCAAACACTCTAATTATGGTCCTGCTTGCCCAATGTCTATAATCTTGACCAAAAATAATCTAATTGCCAAGTTTCCCCGTTTTTAGTGCTTCTGAAGAAGCCTAAAAACCCCGTGATAAAATTGATCTATGCAATCTCTACATCAAAAAATCACACAAAGCGTCAAAGAGTACCGAAAACA
>DITF01000293.1 GCA_002422125.1 bacterium UBP17_UBA6191 | reverse complement strand
TTGGCTTTGGCCAGAGTATTTATGTTTGGGGCCAGAGACATCTGGTTTGTAGTGGGAATTCCTTTGTATTTTTACTCCCAAGGGTTTAGTGTTAGTGAGGTAGGAGCATTTTTGGCATTTTGGACCATCGGTTATGGAATCCTTCAGGGACTGGCCCCAAAACTGATTTCAAACAGCCCAGATGGGCTAAGCAAAGAAATTCCCTCGGCCCAAAACTGGGCCTTTGTTTTGTGCCTGATCAGCATCTTGTTGGCTGTTATCTCTTATATGAATCCTCCCGATTTAAAATGGATTGTAATGGCAGGATTGATCGCCTTTGGATTTGCTTTCGCCATAAATTCCTCACTGCACTCCTACCTGATCCTTGCCTATGCTGGCAATGAGAAGACCGCTGAAGATGTGGGGTTTTATTATGCTGCCAATGCGCTTGGACGCTTTATTGGAACCCTGTTTTCTGGAATGTTGTATCAGTGGGGCGGGCTGTTTTACACCCTTTGTGGATCCGCTGGAATGCTAGTACTTCTGTGGGCCTGTACTCTGATACTGCCTACTACCGCTTTGGTAAAAAATGACGCAGAAATCAGTCTGTAAGACCACCAAAACCGGGATCAGATTCTTCCTGAAGCGCTACAGGTTCTGACACAGAAACCGGGGCTTGAATCTCGGCCAAAAATAAAGCTCGGACAATCCCGTGCACCTTTGTGTTTGAGGGAAGTCCAGTATGCCCAGAATCCTTGATTTCATGATTATCTGCCCCAGATACTCCATAACCACGAAGTCCACCACCCTGCCAGAAGTTAATATGTTTTTCTACATTGGCCGGTTTTGTATATTGATGAAACTCGCGACTGCTCATAAATTTGGCATCATTGGTCCAATTTCTGGGATCAAGAGTTACGGCATATCGAATCTTTAGTCCGCTTTGACCCAATTTCTCAGCAAAATCAAAAGTGGCAATCCCTGCTCCAAAACTATGTCCAATCACAGAAATCTGATGACCTTCCCCAATGCCTCTAGCCCATTGCACAGCACAAGCATGAGCTTTAGATGATTGCCTCCACCCATAGTTAATCGTGGCAAATCCACGACCAAACTCAGACTCCAGTTTTTGCATCAGATTTCTGCGCACATATCCAATCCCATGGGAAGCCAAGCCTTCAAAAGACACCACAAAATGTTTTTTGCCTGAAGTTTTTGCCTGAGCTATCATCTCTGCACACTGGGAACTATCCATAGACGAGTCAAATTCGCCATCTGCCACCCGAGCCGCGTTCACTGGCTGTACCTGTGGGCTAGTAACAATTTCTTCTTCCCTTTGGATCGGCCTAGTCTCAGCTACAGCCCCCACAGCGGGGATAACCGGAGATGGATCTGTTGTGGTTCCAGTTACAGCCGCAGTTGCAGCCGTGGGTTCTGCCTGATTTTTCTCACAGCCCGTGAGCAACACAGACAGGCAAACGACCATCAACAAACACTTAATCTTGCAGTCCATTGATCTCAGTACGAGTCAGGGACTAAAAAGTTGCGGACAATTTGTATCAAAATTGGTACTCTGTCTGTAATGTTGGATTTTTTGAATCTTGATAACAATCTGGCCTTTACTGTATCTCTATTACTTGTTTGTGGAATAGCAGTATTAGAGATGTTTTCACTGCTGCTGGGATTGGGACTTTTTCGTTTTTTGGATGCCCTCATTCCTGACTCCGTGTTAGTTTTTGACCCTGATTCTGCAACGGCAAAACTAAACTTTCTGCCAAAAATTATGGGTTGGCTATGTCCCGGTCCCGTACCCGCAATTGTATTGTTGATTCTGTATTTATCCATTTACGGAGTATTGGGATTAAGCGCCCAAGCCCTGTCCCTGCATTTTGTGGGGTTCAGCATACCTGGAATTGTTATCTTCCCTCTTTGTATTTTTTTGAGCTTTTATCCCCTGAAATGGATAGTAAAATGGATACACCCCTATTTACCTAAAGATGAAAGCAGGGCTGTCTCCCAGGATTCTTTTCTGGGACTTCAGGCCGAAATCATCATCGGGACTGCTCGATCTGGTAGCCCCACTCAAGCCAAAGTTTTGGATGCCTTTGGCAAAACTCACTATGTATTGGTGGAACCGGATACAACGGATCAGACTTTCCCCACAGGCTCTTTGGTTGTTCTAGTCGAAAGACAAGGAGCTCGGTTCAAGGTAGTTTCAGCAGAAGACAAACAAAACAAGGATTAACACCATGGCGGAAAACTCATTTCAATTTGCAATTGCCATCAGTATTATTGTGCTGGTTTCCTTATCGTCAATAGGTATGATCCTGGCAAAACTCTATCGGCGAGCTTCTAAACAGCTCTCCTTTGTGAGAACCGGGTTTGGGGGGCAGTTTGTAATTGTCGATGGTGGGGCACTTGTGCTTCCTATCCTGCACGAAACAATTCCAGTCAACATGAACACCTTAAGACTTGAGGTTGAAAGAAAAGATGAACAGGCTTTGATTACTCGGGACAGAATGCGAGTTGATGTTCAGGCTGAGTTTTATATTCGAGTCAAACCAACCGAAGAAGCCATAGCCGATGCTGCCCAGACCCTAGGTGAAAGAACCATGGATCCTGAAGCCTTAAAAGGCCTGATTGAAGGTAAATTTGTGGACGCTTTGCGATCGGTGGCCGCTGAAATGGCCATGGAAGAGCTCCACGAGCAAAGGGCAGAATTTGTGCAAAAGGTTCAGACCGTAGTTTCAGAGGATCTGCTAAAAAATGGATTAGAACTAGAGGCCGTTTCTTTGACCGGTCTTGATCAGACCAGCCGTAAGTATTTTAATCCAGACAATGCCTTTGATGCACAGGGTCTCACCAAACTGACGGAACAGATTGAAGCCAGACGCAAACAACGAAATGACATTGAACAGGAAACCGATCTTCAGATTAAACAAAAAAATCTGGAAGCGGAAAAAAAGCGCCTCGAAGTCATTCGTGAAGAAGAATACGCCAAAATGGATCAACAAAGGGAAATTGAAATTCGCCGAGCTCAGCAAGCCATGGAAATCGCCAAGGAGCAGGCAGAAAGACACCGGGAATCTGAAGAGGCCAGTATCGGGGCAAAACTAAAAATCGAACAAGCAAAAATCACTTCAGAACAAAGTTTGAAAGAGCAGGATGTAAACCGCCAAAAGACAATTGAATCAGCCGAAATCGAAAAGAAAAAAGCCGTGGAACTCGCGGAACAATCCAGAGCCATAGCCATTGCCGAAAAAAGTAAGGAGCAGTCCCAGGCACAGAAAGAAGCCAATGTCGCTAAGGCTGAGGCAGTTGCTGCTGAAGAGCGGGTTGTAACAGCAAGAGAGGCCGAAATTGCAGAGAGGCTTAAACGAATCGAGCTGATACAGGCTACAAAACTTGCGGAGCGAGACGCGATTAAACTAACAATAGGGGCAGACGCGGGTAGAAAAGCAGCAGAAGATGATGCAGAAGCCATGAAAATCAGAGCTTCCGCTCAAGCTGAGTCCATGAAGATTGAGGCTCTGGGTCTGGAAGAAAAGTATAAGGTTGAGGCCTTTGGAAAACGAGCCTTGAACGAAGCGGAAAACCTTTTAAACTCCGAACAAATTGCCCTAAGAATTAAGTCCATTCTGATTGAAAAATTACCTGAGATTCTGGCGGAATCCGTGAAACCTCTGCAACAAATCGAGGGCATAAAAATTTACCAAGTCGATGGATTAACCCGCTCTGGGACCGGTTCAACCACAAACAGTAATGGAAATCTGGCCGAAGATTTAGTTGGTTCTGCCTTAAGATATCGAGCCCAAGCTCCACTGATTGACTCCCTTCTAAAGGATTTAGGCATGGAGGGGGGAAGCCTGAAAGGTTTGACTCAAGCCATACAGCAGGAGAACAATTCCACTGACTCCGTATGAAGCTATTTTGTCTTTTGGTGGCCGTGCCCCTTTTCCCCCTTTGGGCAAAAGGCACTAACCTGTCTGAGGTTGCCATGATACAAACGACTCAAACCTATTTATATGATGGTTCATACCAACGGATAGCCTACCCAATGGGGGACGTTCCTATTGACCGTGGTGTTTGCACCGATGTAATTATTCGTGCCTACCGTGAGCTAGGCACCGATTTACAGGTATTGGTTCATGAAGATATGAAAAAACACTTTGATCAATATCCCAAAATCTGGGGACTAAAGACCACAAACACCAATATTGATCATCGCCGTGTTCCCAATCTAAAGGTGTTTTTTAAACGCAACGGATCAGTTTTGCCTGTTTCAAAAAACCCAGAGGACTACCAGCCAGGAAGTCTGGTGACTTGGGTGTTACCCGGAAATCTGCCCCATATTGGTATTGTTAGCGCCTTTAGAACAGAAGACAGACAAAGGCCAATGATAATTCACAATGTGGGTCAGGGAACAGTACTGGAAGACTTTCTATTTGCCCACCCGATCACAGGACATTACCTTTATAAACCTGAAATAGCATCCAAAAACTTCTCCCCGGACAACTGAATCAAAACATCTAACTCCGCCAAAACCTGGGACCAATCCGTCCCAACATTGTTTTTGGCCTTCGGAAACATGGCATTACAAAAAATTGCCAGCCGTTTCATCCCCAACCCAGCAGCAGATCCCTTTAATTGATGTAAAACGGAACCAATTTTTGCCAAGTCCAATTCCTGGGTAGCCTTCCCAAACTTCTCTTTGAGTTGAACCGCTTCCTCTGACCAGCCCGTAATGAGCTCCCGTAAAAATGCCTGTAGCTCAGGAACCGGAGTACCTTCTGTATCCTTAAGCAAAAATTGAATATCCACAATTGGAGTTATCTGCATAATTTTTTGCAATAATTCTGCCTTCCGAATTGGTTTGGTCAGAAATGCGTTCATACCTGCATCCTCACAGGCCTGTCTATATTGCAAAAAAACATTGGCAGAAACTGCCATAATTGCCGGTCTGAAGATTGGTTCAGGATACATCTTTATAATTTCTTTGGCACAGGTGATCCCATCCATCCCAGGCATTTGAATATCCAAAAGCACAATATCAAAGCTTTGGGTTCGTAAACATTCCAGGGCCTGTAATCCATCCGCAACACATTCAACCTGGTATCCGGGTTGAGCCAAAAACATCTGCATCAACCTACGGTTGGGTTCACTATCCTCAACTACAAGAATCCTTAAGGACGGTATTGGCTCATGGCCATCAATGGGCTTTTTATCACCGTTAACTTCTTGATTTCTACGATGCAAAATCTTTTGCAGATCCGTAATTCTAACGGGGTGCACCAATCTCTTATCATATTCTAACAGTGTCTGATCTCCTGACTCACAAAGCACATAAACCAAATTCCTATCCAAATTTTGAGGAATCTGCGCTAAGGAATCACCATCAACAATTGCTGCTGCTAACACTGGCATTGAGTCAGGATGGTAGGCAGTATGGACTGAATAGCCTAATCTTTGTAACTGACCCCGCAAAGTTATCTGTTGGTTCGGATCTGCCACCAATAGCAATACGGACTCTTGTGTATCTAGGCCCGAGCCTGCGACTTCTGCCGCGATCAGAGGAAATTCCACAAAAAAAGCGGATCCAACACCCTTTTGACTAGAAACCCAAATCCGCCCACCCATCACCTCGACAATTTTTTTACAAATTGCCAAACCAAGGCCTGTGCCCCCATAGTTTCGGGTTGTAGAGGAGTCCTCTTGTAAAAACGGTTCAAAAATTCGTTTTAGTGCCTGCTCTTCAATTCCAATTCCCGTATCGGTTACACGAATTTGAATCATGGGTTTTTCGGCATCTTCCGTGGCTGAAACCGCGATATTTACCATACCAGACTTTGTAAATTTTAAAGCATTCGATAAAAGATTTAAACTTACCTGATAGACCCTTGTGCTATCCCCCATGACATACATAGGTAGTTCAGAGTCAATAATATAAGAAAATCTTAATCCCTCATTTTGAGCCAACCTATACACTGCTTCAATAGCATTAAACAGGGGCCCCTCCAATACAAAGGATCTGTGCTCCAAATCAATGCGGCCTGACTCCATCTTGGAATAGTCCAAAATCCCACTGACTAGGGACAACAAGGATTCTCCAGTACTATTCACAATATTGGCAATTTCTGCTTGCTCTGGATTTAAATTCATATCCAGTAAGACTGATGACATTCCTATGATGGCATTTAATGGGGTACGAATTTCATGACTCATGGTTGCCAAAAATATACTTTTGGCTGCGTAAGCCTGTTGAGCACTATCCATGGCCAGCCTTAACTCATTTTCCAGGCGCTTTAAGTCACTGATATCTGTGCATGCACCAATATGCCCCAGGTACTCTTTTTGAGAGCCATACCTTGGAACCCCCACCAGCATCAACCAACGATATCCCAACTTATGGTGGCGAAAGCGAAATTCATGACGGATCGATTGCTGGTCATGAATGGCGTCCCAATACATCTTTGTTAGTGTTTCCAAGTCTTCAGGATGAACAAATTTCTGCCACTCACTAACAAGATCCTGCTCATCGCTATGATTGGTGAATTCTAACCACATGCGGTTAAAAAAGATGCCCCGCCCCGATTCATCAGTCATCCAAATTAAAACAGGGGCCTGGTCCGACATCATTTTAAATCTCTGTTCGCTTTCGCGAATGGCAAATTCTGCTTTTTTCCTGAAACTGACATCTATGTGGGATACAATTGCCCCACCTTCTGGCCGCTTAAGTGCTGTTACTCTCATCAGAAACCAGCGCATCTCATCTGGTGAATGACACGGATACTCCATCTCAAATGAATCAATTCGGCCGGACAAGACATCAGATATTCCATTAGCTGCTCTCTGAGCATCTATTGACTCTTCGGAATCGGCAGCCGCTCTACAGATGGCTAAATAGTTTGAACCTCTCCCAGTTTTCTCACTGATCACGGCCCCGTTGGATTCAGAAAACTTGTTCCAACCTTCATTAACTTCCAGAATGTAACCCTCACGGTCAAGCACACAAAGATTGGAAAGCACTGCGTCCATTACACATTTTCTAAGCTCATCCGATTTTTGCTTGGCGTTTAAGATTTGTTGAAAGCCCTCGGTGGCAAAATATGACACCACTAAAAATTGGATTCCACCTGAAGCGTCTGGGCAACCATCAATTTTTTGAAGCAGGCAATGAGAGTCCCCCCACAAAACTTCCCTATCTAATGTCAGGCCAGTTCTTAAAACCTTCTGTGTGTCTTCCACCAGATTTGGACTGAACTTGAGTAGTTCTGTCAAATTGTAAATTGATTTTCCAATATCTTGATCCCCAATCAAAAATGAGCTCTTAAGAGATGGGGTAAAGCTTAAAACCCTACATTCACGATCCAGCACCAAAACTTTGGCTTCTATTTCTGCATTGCTTGGGGCCTGGATACTTTTTTCATTGGTGTACGACATACGGGTCAATAATATACCATTTATTAAAAACGGAGGGAGTGGGATTTGAACCCACGGTCCTTTTGGGACACACGATTTCGAGTCGTGCACTATAGACCACTCTGACATCCCTCCGCGTGAGGTGATATAAACAACAAACCCCACCGTAATGAGTGTCCCTAAGGACTCTCTGGTGGGGTAAGAATCGACCATACAGGAATAACTGGACTACCGATTGGGAGCCCCAGCACTTTACCAGATATTTCAGGTTATTTGCCCGATGTTGCCATCACAAAACCAGCTTTTTTGCGGTTTAACCAGATTCTGAGGTTTATGTGTCTTAAGCCACAGTATCACTACTGAACCGCTTCGCCTTTAGATGGCCTTGCGGGCTGTTCTCTTAAAACCTTTTTCCAAACACCCTTGCGGGTTAGTTTGAAAAACCTCTATACCTTTAGTCCCCACTCTAAAGCATTCCTGCCTTATCTGTTTATCTTCCTTGTTTCTTCTGCACCAGAAACCATCAAAAGATTATTGCTAACCTTAGGCTGGTCTAGTGGCCCTCGCGGGCCGGGGTCTGTCTTTCTTAGGGACAGTCCACAGAGACTCAGAAGCAATTGCACTGACTCTTTGGCGGGTTCCTGACGATTTGAGCTGGGTTTGAGCG
>DITF01000190.1 GCA_002422125.1 bacterium UBP17_UBA6191 | reverse complement strand
GATTGGGTGTGAAATTCACCCTTGGATGGCGGCCCATATCCTTGTAGTAGATACACCGTTTTACACCGCCTCGGATGATCAGGGTAAGTTTAGTTTTTCTGGAGTACCGGAAGGCAAATTCAAATTGCACTACTGGACTGCGGATATGCGTGAAACTCAGGTTCGGGATTTTGAGGTTAAGCCCAGCCGCAATGTGGCATTTTTAACCATTGAATCCAAAATGTTGAAACGGAAAAAAAGAGAAGACACTCCCGTAAGTCGGGATGTTCCAGCGGGAGCTTATGATTAAAAGAAAGTCACTCGGCACAAAAATCTTTTTTGCTTCAGTTGTAGGTCTTATCATCAGCATGTTTTGTGCCATGGGTGCGTTTTTGTGGTTCTCTGGAAACGAAAGTTATGCTGAGTTTCGTAAGGATCTGGAAACGGCTCAGTACTCAAGCCTAAAGGTGGCAGAGCTTCAAAGCGCAAGGCTAAAGGCGTCGCTTGACTCCATTCGCTATTCTCCCCGATTTGTTTCTGCCATTCAGGTGGGGATTCATGATATGCCCACCTTAAGGGATTTGAGTAAGACTGAATACGCACTTTTAGCCGATGCAGAATTCTTCAGCATATTTTCGGATTCCGGGGATTTACTGGTGTCTTTGCTTGGGGACTCAGGATTTTCTGAGTATAGCCAGGAAGAAAAAGATCATCTGTCTGGACATGATCTGGTTCAGGTTCATTTGAGCGATCACTCTTATGAGAAGTTGAAACATAAGATATCTAAAGGCGGGGTATTTGAGGATTATCTGATTCTTAGAGACCGCTTGTTTCGAGTCTTATCCAGCCCCATATATGACAATCAGGACAATCTGATTGCGGTGTTGACGGTAGGTGATGAAGTAAATTCGCATATGGCTGAGGAGCTGGCCAAATTTACCGGTTGCGAAATTAGCTATTCTGGTTCTGAAGGTTTATTTGCGACCTCCCTGGACGATCATGGGGTCCTGGTGCGGACTCATGGTGAGATTCCAGACAAGGTCAGCACATTTTTACAGTGGGGAGAGTTTTTGATTTTAGCTCATCCACTGGAGCATGGCCTTGAAGATCGGCCCATTTTTTTAGTGGTTAAAAGAAGCATGAAGGCATTTTTAAAAAACAGACAACAGGTTATACAGTTAAGTGCTCTTTTGCTGGTTGTTCTACTTGGAATCAGTTTTGTAATGAATTTGTGGTTGAGTGGTAAAATCGTCGGGCCGATCAAGATGCTAACAGAAGCTATGACTAGAGTAGGTCAGGGTGATTTGACAGTTCAGGTGCAGATTGACTCAGGGGATGAGGTGCAGACTCTGGCCGATACTTTTCAGGAGATGGTGGTTGGTCTTCGCGAAAGACAAAATATGAGCCGTTATCTCACGGGTATGGAGCTTCAGGAAGTCAAGTCAGCCGTTGAATCCAATCAGATGGTGCAGCAAGGCGGAACCAAAAAAATTGTCAGTGTACTTTTTAGCGATATTCGGTCTTTTACCACTATTTGTGAGTCAGCCGATCCAGGGTTAATCGTAGATTCACTGAACTATTATTACAATCAGGTGATCCCCCTGATAGAAAAAAATCACGGTTCGCTGGATAAGCTTATCGGAGACTGCGTAATGGCAGTGTTTGAGGAATCCGAGGGACAAAACAGTGCTGACAATGCCTTGAGTGCGGCTGTCGAAATGTCAAAAAAGCTTGCGGAAATTTCTCCTCAGATGCAGGAATCTGGTTTGCTGACCTTCAGGGTGGGTTATGGCATAAGTACTGGAATTGCGGTTGTGGGAAATGTAGGTACTGAAGAACAGATGTCGCGCACCGTGCTTGGGGATACTGTGAATCTGGCGGCTCGCGTAGAGTCTTACAGCAAAGATGGCAAACACACCTGCATTTTATATTCCGAAGCCACAAAAACGGCATCTCGAAAAAAATGGCAAGACGAATTGATGATTGAAGTAACGGTCAAGGGCAAGTCAGTACCTATAAAAATTTACGAATTGACTCAGGTCTGATATTAAGAGGATTTAGAACATGCAATCTGTTAAGGGAATGCGGGATTTTTATCCCAAAGACTATAGAATTCGTGAGTGGCTGTTTCAAATATTCAAAGATGCTTCTACCAAGTCAGGGTTTGAATTTTATGATGCACCCGTTGTCGAACATGAGGAGCTTTATATTCGTAAAGCTGGTGAGGAAATCACCGAGCAGCTTTATACCTTTGAGGATAAATCAGAGCGAAAAATTGCCCTGCGCCCTGAAATGACTCCTAGTCTGGCCAGAATGGTGCTTGCCCAGTATCGACAACTTCCAGGTCGCCTAAAATGGGCAGCCATTGCCCAATGTTTTCGGTACGAGCGCATGACAAGAGGACGCAAACGCGAGCATTATCAGTGGAATCTGGATGTTTTGGGAGACGATAGCCAGTTTGCAGAACTAGAGCTTCTGACCACTGCAATTCATGCGCTTGAATCCATGGGCTTAAATAGCCATGAGGTTAAGCTTAGAATCTCCAATCGCAATCTTTTGGCTGATGTATTAAGTGGCCTTGGGGTAGATCCAGCCGATCATCTCAAGATTTTTTTGCAAATCGATAAGCTAGGAAAGGTCGAGGATTCAGTTCTGATTGCAGCCATGGTAAAGGATGGAACTTCACAGGCAATGGCTACTCGGATTTTAGAAGTGGTCAAGTTGAAATCACTGGATGAGGTGTCTGAGTTGGTAGCAAGCTTAAATGCCCCAACACGGGGACTTGGGCAGGTACAGGAACTGTTTTCACTTTTGCATCATTATGGATTTTCCGATTGGCTTGTTTTTGATTTTTCGATCGTAAGAGGATTGGCGTACTACACTGGTACCGTATTTGAATTTTTTGATGCTAGTCGCGGCTTAAGAGCCATTGCCGGAGGAGGTCGTTACGATCACCTGATTCAGAACCTGGCAGATACAGAATTGTCGGATAAAGCCAAAGGTAGTATTGCCATGCCGGCGGTGGGATTTGGATTTGGAGATGTTGTTATCCTTGAACTTTTGAGTGATTTGGGGAAGTTACCTGAAATCAAACCGCATTTGGACTTTTATCTGGCTCCCTTTGGAAGTGCAGAAAGGCTTAGCCTGTTACCCCTGCTACGACGGCTAAGACAAAAGGGATTTGATGTAGAAATGCACCCAGGAGATGCCAAACCCAGAAAGCTTCTGGAGGCCGCTTTGCAAAGAGGCGCACTGCACTGCATTATGATGGGTAGCGAAGAAAGAGAAAAGGCTGAAATTCGCATCAAAACATTTGCCACTCGTGAAGAGCAGGTAGTAAGCCTAGCAGACTTTTTGAACTCTTTGTGAACCATCCAGCCCAACCAATCATGGATTCATTGATTCATCCACCCTTTAGTGGGATGGATGAGTTGCGCAAAAAAGCTGAGGCCTTGAAGTTTCCTTTAATTGATGACTCTGTAGGCATGTTCTTAGCTACCCAAGCAAGACTAATGGGAGCCAAAAGGGTAATGGAGCTTGGGTCTGGTTTTGGATACTCCTCCCTTTGGCTGGCCTCTGGTATGGGCTCAGGCAAGCTATGGCTTTGTGAATTTCACCGATACCTTCTGGACGAAGCCAGAGAACATTTGTCAAAAACCGGCCTCGAACTTGAACTTGAGTTTTTGGATGGGAATGTGATGGACAACTTTTCCAGAATGCCTCAGGATCTGGATTTAATTTTTTTGGACATAGATAAAAAGTTCTATTTTGATGCCTTCCTTAAAGCTTTGCCACTTTTAAGGTCTGGCGGGCTGATGATTGTAGATAATCTTTTTTTACGAGGTCGTCTGTGGGAGCCTGACGGTAAAAAACAGATGGCCCGGGATCAGGTGAATGCTCTTTTGCAATGGCTTTTTAACAACCCACAACACAAATCCCAATTACTACCTATAAGCGATGGATTATTGCTGGTTGAAAAATAGTTTCGTCTAAATTCACTGGATTTAGGTAATACTCTATTGAAGGAGTGATTCGTGAACCAGTCATTTGAGAATTTTTTCCCCCAGATTGAGAAAAAGATCTCAGCCTACATTCGCCGCCAAGGGTTTCCCTCATCTGATCTTGAAGATTTGATGCAAGAGATTCGTCTGCGGGTCTGGCAGAGCTGGCATAAACTGGATCCAGAGCTTGAAGTATTGCCCTGGGTTTATACCATTGCCAGAAATGAGCGCCTGCGCTGGCTATCTCGCCGAGGCAAACATCCGGCCCTTAATCTGGAACCTGCGACTGTTGCAACCGTACCTCAGATTCTGGAGCAAAATGAGAGCTCTCTGGCCGTAAAAGAGGCGGTTCAAAATCTAAGTGAATCCCAAAGAGAAATTCTAGTACTTAAGTTTTACCAGAATTTGAGTTTTGATGAGACATCCAGGATTGTGAACTTGCCCACTAGCACAGTCAAATCACAAATGTACAAGATTTTAAAGGAACTTGCAGGGAGGCTTGTATGAGCCAGAAATTTAGTGAAGAACAGCTTATGGATTTTTTATTCGGGGAGGCAGATTCCCACCTGAATGCCCTGGTGCTGGAAGCGCTGTTGACAGATGCCTCGTTGAAATCTGAACTGGAATCCATGCAGAAATTGTTGGGAGTAATAGGGGCTTGGGAGCTTGAAGAGACCGTCTCACTTCAGGATGAAATTTTTGACTTAAGCCAAATTAGCCAGTTTTTGAAGTTGAGCGAACAGGAAGTCTGTTTAAATCTTAAAGAAATTCCACACATGGTAATTGCCGGACAGATTCGTTTTTCCCTCCCGGAAATCAGGCAATGGCTGAAAGGTCGCTCTTCACAAAGAAGACCTTCTGATTCCAAAGTAATTGAATTTGATGATTTTTTGAAACGAAGAGTAATTTAGGGTGATTTAAGGAGAAATAATGCAAACTGATTTAATGCAAATTTTTAGAGAGGCATGTTCCCAGAAGGTCTCAGATTTACACTTTTTACCACAGGATGGAGTATGTATTCTTTATTATCGTCTGGACGGAAGACTTAAGGAAAAAGAAAGGCTTAATCCGGCCCAGTACCAGGAAATTCTAACCCGTATTAAAGGCATGTCACAGCTTGATATTGGAGAGACCCGTCTGCCTCAGGATGGCAGGATAAGGCTTCAGATTGAGAATAAAAATGTAGATTTCCGTATAGCCACCCTACCCACAATCTTTGGTGAAAAACTCACCATTCGGATCATGCAGCCCATGAATTCCCATCTCACCCCCGAACAGATCTTCACCCATCCCGAAGACTTAGCCAATTTCAAAAAAACCATCAGCCATGGTTTTGGACTTGTTTTGTTTTGTGGCAAGACGGGTAGCGGTAAAACTACGACAGCCTACACAGCCATTCAAGAACTGGCAAAGGGCCATAAGCTTTCGATTCACTCAGTTGAGGATCCCGTGGAATATACATTGCCTGCCGTGGCTCAGACCCAGATTCAACCTAAATTCGGTATGGGTTTTCCATCTGCCATCCGTGCCGTCTTACGCCACGATCCCGATGTATTGTTTGTCTCGGAAGTTCGTGATCAGGAGGCCATGGATTTAATCCTAAAGGCTGTAGTCACGGGCCATTTGGTTATCTCAAGCCTACATGTTGCTGATTCAATCTCAGCAGCCCAAAGGCTTTTGGAAATAGGTATTAGTCCCTATATGGCTGCCTCGGCCCTCAGTACTGTTGTGTCTCAAACACTTTTGCGACGGGTATGTAAGGATTGCTGCCAGGAAATCACCCTTGATGAGCAAACGGCTTTGCATTTTGGAATGCCAGAAGGTATAAAAATCAAGGAAGCCAGGGGTTGTGATTCCTGCAACCACACAGGCTATCGTGGTCGTATGGCCATTTATGAGTTTTTGCACTTCAACAAGGCCATGAAAGATTTGATTCGCACCCAAAATCTCACTGGACTTCAGGAGCATTTGGTAGTCATTGGGCACAAAACCCTAAGAGATCGGGCTCGTGAAGCTGTAATTGCCGGACATACTACTATTGAAGAGTTGAGTCGCTAAGACTCTGGTTTCAAATCTGGGATAAAATGGTCTATGATGGAAAAATGCGGACACAAATTATTCCATTTCTTAGGGCCAAGTTACCTGGATTGATGGCAATTTATGCCTTTGGTAGTCGTGTTCAACAAACATCCGGCCCAGATAGTGATCTGGATTTGGCGGTTTTGGTAGAAGGATATGCGGAACCAGTTTTACTTTGGGAACTAGCTTCACAAGTTGCGGATCTGGTTTTATGTCCCGTGGATCTTGTAGACTTTCGGGCGGCCTCAACGGTGATGCAATACCAAATCATTACATTGGGCCAGAGATGGTGGGAGTCGGATTCCCGTACGCAAATATATGAGGCGGCAGTCCTAAGCCAAAAAACAGAACTGGACACTGCCAGAAAAGATATTATTAAGGATATTCAGATGCGGGGAAGCATTTATGGCGGATGATGTTCTTTTAAACATTCAAAGAGCCTGTGAAGCGGCCTTGGATATGGGCCAGCATTTGATTCGACGGGAAAAACTAGGAATTCCCCAGAGTTCCCGTGATGTTTTCAGGCTTCTTTGTCAGGGCGGATGGATCGATCCCGAACTCAGTGATGTTTTAAGACGAATGGTTGGTTTTCGCAATATTGCGGTCCTTGAAAACATAATCCGCAACCATCTGGAAGATTTTTTGCGTTTTAGTCAGACTGTGCTTTTAAAAGACTCCTAGTGATTTTTGTGAGTATGGGGGAATTATAATCATGGCTCAAAGAACCGGGAAACAGCATTAAGCTTTAAGTACAGATTTGATAGTTGTCTAAAAGAAATGATGCGGCACGAGACTGAATTTTCTACCATTGGTCAAGCTATGATGGGTTTTCCTGGGCCATTTATGATTTACAGTCACATCACAGCAACAGACTTTATAATTTGGATTATTCAAAGGGGGGAAAAAGTATACGAAGCCGCTCTGAGTGACCCTGAAAGTATTAGGAGCCTCACTCCACCCCAAGAATATGATGTGGATGGACTTTGCCATTTTTTTATGGAATCTGTCAGTTTTGATACTAGCGGAATCAGAGACAAATTGTTTTTTTGTTATCCCTAAGATCTTTATGAAAGCGACTTCACTAGGCGGCAGTAGCCAGGGTGGACTCTTTCAGATTCTGTAAAACCTTGGCGGGCAAAAATTTTATACGGACCGCAAAAGTCAAAAATCTGCCCGGAATCGTTGGGAGGAGTTGGGTAGGCCTCCAAAATTAAACCACCGTATTGCAAAACCAGCTCCTGAGCTTTTTGCAGGAGCATTTGAGTGAAACCCTTGCCACGACTTTTTTCTCTCAGATAAAAACAGTGTACAGCCCATACAGTAGAATTTTTTGGGTCGGCTAGAGGGTCAGCACAATCGTGGCCACAGATTTGCGCTTTTTTATCAACGGCACACCAGCCGGCTGGTTCACTATCCTCGAATAGTAAAATACCGTGGGCTTTTTTTTCTGTGACGAGATGTTTAAATGCCTTACGGGCGGCTTCACCTGTCACATCTGGATTTCCTGGTTTGATATGGTGGTTGTAACACCAGCACCCATCACAGCCATTAGAGGGTCGCAAAAGCTCCTCAAATGAGTCCCAGCTACTGGCATTTAGTTCTACAAATGTAACGGACATGGAATCTGTCTCCTCATCATTTTAAGGAATTGCCATGGCCGCCAAAGAAAAATATGTGGGAATCCCAATGGCGATGTTAAATGGCAAAGTAATACTGATAGCAGTGGTAAGATAGATTCCTGGATTGGCCTCGGGAAGGGCCATCCTTACTGCCGCTGGAGCTGCAATATAGGATGCGCTGGCAACCATTGTACTTAGAATAGCGGTGTTGCCAACGGACATTCCGGCCATAGAGCCAGCTATGGTTCCTAAGATTCCAAACAAGAGGGGGGTAAATATTCCATACCCAAGCATAAAGGGCAGGGAAGACTTGGTGTCACGAATGCGGTTTGTTGCCACAACCCCAAGCTCGAGCATAAAAAATACCAAAATTCCGTGAAAAAGACTTATAAAAACATGAGAAATTTTGGCAATTTCAGCAGGACTGGAAACCAGGCCAACCAGGAGTCCACCGCAGAGAAGAATCACACTTTTTCCAGTAAAGCAGTCATGAAGCACGGATCGGAACCTGATCTTTTGCCTCGGATTAAAGACACTGGCTAGAATTAGAGCTACAACAATACCTAATATTTCCAGAACTACCAGCAAGGCCGTCATAAAGGCATTGTATTTTACCCCGGAAGAGTCGGCAAAATTGAGGCAGGCAATATAGGTTACGGCTGAAACAGAGCCGGAATGGGCGGCTAAGGCGGCGGCATTACTGACATCAAGTTTTCCAATCTTTCTGGCAATAAAATAACCGATACAGGGGGTAAGAATTCCTAAAAAGATCGATACACCCAAGGGAGTGGCAATGCTTAAAAACTCAGCCTTGGATAAAGCAATTCCACCCTTCAGTCCAATAGAGAAGAGTAAAAACATGGAGATTGCTTCGTAGGCCTGAGCGGGGACCCTAAGGTCGGAACGGGCTACGGACGCAAACACCCCTAGTAAAAAACTGATTACTGCCGGACTGGTCAGATTGGTGATGATCAAATTTGTACTGGTCATTGTTCAGTATTCGGTTGTTTCCCTTCTGAAACTTCAGTACTTTCGACAAAAAATTTCTGAATGATCTCTTCAAAATGATCACGATTACTGGCAAACTCCATGGCCGATTGCAAATCCTTTAGGGCAGAGGGATCTCTGGGTGAGGTTTTAGAGGCCTTACTGTAGTTTTGAATTGCTTGTTCAAGATTGCCTTCCTCCAGATAAAAGAGCCCGAGATTGTAATGGAGTACCGGATCGTTTTGTCGGCTTATAACAGCTTGGCTGGTAAACTGAATGGCCTCAGAAATCCGTCCTTGCAGATAACGAGCCCAGCCCAGATTACCCAATGCGCTGATATAGTCTGGCCTTAGGGTAAGTGCCCGTTCATAATAGGCGGCAGCCAGATCAGTTTTTTGCATCTCCAGAGCCACAATGCCCATGTTGTTGTAAATTTCGGGAATATCGTTCTTTTTCTCAAGAATCATTTCATAGACATTTAGTGCATCCAAGTTTTGCCCAAGACCAAATCGGGCGTTGGCCAGATTATAAAGACCTTGAATCGATTCTGGATATCGGGCTAATAAGGTAGAAGAATATTCTATAGTTGTTTCAAACTTACCAAGGTGGTTGCAGATCGTGCCTAAAGAAACCAAAGTCTCCAAATGTTCGGGTTGAAGCTCATGGGCAATTTTATAATATTTTAAGGCATGCTGAAATTCTCTGGTGTTTTTGTAAGACAAGCCCAGATTGTAGGCCGCAAAGAAGAAATCATTTCTCAGATTCAGGGACTTAAGATAACACTGCCGGGCTTCATCTCTGCGACCCTCTTGATCATAAAGAATTCCCCAATCATTCCAGGCTTCGTATAGATCGGGGGAAATGGCCAGGGCTTTGGCAAAATGCTCATGGGCCTTGTCAAAATGTTTTAGATCCACCATGACCAGAGCTAAATCATAGTGAGCTTCATGCAGTTCTGGATTTACTTCCAAAGCTTTAGTGTAGGCATCGACGGCATCTTCTTTATGATTTTCTCGTTTTAGGGAATGAGCCAGTTGCATGGAGGCTTCATAGTCTTCCAGGTTGAATTGGACGGCCATTTCAAAGTTCTTTTTGGCCTGATCCATATTTTTTTCCTCAAGCCATGCCAAACCAAGATTGTAGTGAATATCGGATGGGTTTAGGCGTAGAAGCAAAATCTGATTATATAGAGCAATGGCCTTTTGATACTCCCCAGACTGATAAAACGAAACAGCCTGGTTGTACTTTTTACTGAAATCACCGTAGGCGGTTTTCTCAAAATGAGCCAGACCTGCCTGAGCAGGTTTTAGCAATGCGGTCAGTATTGCCAGAGGTAATAATTTCAGCATGGATACATCCTCTTTCCCTTGTAACGATTGAGGCTATCGTCTGATCTTTCTTAAGTACTTTGGGGTCATTTTTGCTATGAGATGGAGTTAATACAAAAGCATTCTGGCAATTCTTCAAATTGAATGCCTTGCCCAAAATTGCCTTGGGTATTAGAATCCATTTACGATAACACAAGGAGATACATGGCAGAGGTCAGGCTGGAGAGAATCACCAAAATTTATCCGGGCAGCGACAAGCATACTGTGCACGAAACATCCCTCACAATCAGAGACAAGGAGTTTGTGGTACTAGTTGGTCCATCGGGCTGTGGGAAATCTACGCTTTTGAGAATGATTGCGGGGCTTGAGGACATATCCTCGGGACTGCTTTACATTGGAGATAGGGTTGTCAATGAGGTTTCTCCCAAGGATCGCGACATTGCCATGGTGTTTCAAAATTACGCCCTGTACCCGCATATGACTGTGTATGAAAATATTGCCTTTTCTCTTAGGTTGCGAAAAGTTGCAAACGATGAGATTGACCGAAAAGTTCGTGAAGTGGCTGGGGTACTTGGCCTAGAGTACTTACTCGATCGTAAGCCTAAGGCCATGTCGGGGGGCCAGAGACAAAGAGTGGCCTTAGGCCGTGCCATTGTTCGGCAGCCAAAAGTGTTTCTTATGGATGAGCCCTTGTCCAATCTGGATGCCAAGCTAAGGGGCCAGATGCGGGCTGAAATTCTAAAGCTTCACAAAAAGATTCAAAATACCATTATTTATGTAACTCATGATCAGGTAGAAGCCATGACCATGGGAGACAGGATTGTGGTTTTAAATGGAGGCTATGTACAGCAAGCCGATACCCCCAACGAGGTGTATAACCGACCCTACAACAAGTTTGTAGCCGGATTTATGGGCTCTCCACCAATGAATTTTTTGAAGGCAAGACTGGTAGCCTCCGAGGACAAACTCTTTTTGGAAGGTGATGCTGGTGCCAAGTGGGGTCTTGAAATCATCGCCGAAAAAATTACCCCTGAGGTCAAAAGCCTGGTGAATCAGTCTGTGATTTTGGGTGTCAGGCCAGAGGATGTTCACGATCAGAGTAATCCCAAGGTGGCATCATTCCCCAATAGTTACATCGTTTCTGAAGTAGATTTGGTGGAGCCATTGGGCGCAGAATTGTATGCCCACTTAAAGGTAGGAGCTGATCCCATGATTGGACGGTTGGGTCCCAATGTGCTTTTGCAATCGGGTCAGTCCTTTAAGGCATTTGTGGATCCTACAAAGATCCATATTTTTCATCCTGAGACGGAACTTAGGGTTTCTCACTGATTTTCGTTCTCTTTAAGGCCAGATTTCTGGTATGAGTGATGGTGGATCTAGTATGATACTCCCGTGATTCAGGAAAACATCATTGGGGAAAAAATGGATTCCGAGAGGGTCGTATCTCCTGTGGAATCTGTTGAAGATGCGCAGGAGGCAAGCCTTCGGCCCCTCACTTTGGACGACTTTTTGGGTCAGGAACATCTGCGCAAGAAGCTGGGAATTTTTATAGAGGCCGCCAACCAGAGATCGGAAGCCATGGATCATGTGCTTCTTTCTGGCCCGCCTGGACTTGGGAAAACCACATTTTCACGAATCATTGCCAACCATCTTAGGGCTCATTGTCATGTGACCTCAGGTCCTGCCATAGAAAGACAGGGAGATTTGGCAGCCATTCTGACCAATCTACAACCTCGAGATGTTTTATTCATTGATGAAATTCATAGACTAAAGACAGTAGTGGAAGAAGTTTTGTACTCTGCTATGGAGGATTACAAACTAGATATCATCGTGGGCAAAGGACCTGATGCCCGAACCCTAAGGCTTGATTTGCCCAAGTTCACTTTGATTGGAGCTACAACCAAGTCTGGACTTTTAAGTTCGCCTTTAAGAGACAGATTTGGAATCCTGGGTCAGTTTGAATTTTATGATGAGGGGTTACTGGCTAAAATTGTGACCCGTTCTTCAGGAATTTTGGGCATTGGTATCAATGAGGCGGGAGCTGTGGCAATCGCTAAACGATCCCGTGGTACCCCAAGGATTGCCAATCGCTTGCTTAGAAGGGTCCGTGATGTGGCCCAGATTCAAAAAGTCAGTGTGATTACGGAAGCGGTAGCGGCAACCGCTCTTGAGCTTTTGAATGTGGATCGTATGGGTCTTGATCAGCTCGATTTAAAAATTTTGCATGTACTATGCCGGGTTCATGATGGTCAAGCCATCGGCTTAAATACCTTGGCAATTTCAGTGGGGGAAGAAGAGGAAACGATAGCTGAGGTTTGTGAACCTTATCTGATTCAAATCGGATTTATCGAAAGAACCCCCAGGGGCCGAAAGGTTACTTTAAAGGGGCAGACCTATTTTGAAAACAGGGAGGGTAAATGAAAAAATTGCCAGCTCTGCTTCAGATTCAGGAGCTATTGCAAGGGGAGCGATTTGAGAGTTTCCCCCAGCTTTGGAATTTTCTAATAGAAAATCTTCAGTCTGTTCTGTCACCGACCTACATTTTTTATTTTGAACGCGAGGCACTACTTCAAGATATGACTCTGGTTTCGGCCACCAAATCGGCCCGCGCTCTGGAAAAAAATCAGCATTTTTACCAGCTTAAGGCCTTTGCCTCTGAGCAGTTGGAATCTGAGCCCAGTATTTTAGCAAGTTATCCTGGACAGATTTCAGATATTGAATTAGGTGGTATTCTTCTGTTTCCCATTCAGCCCATGGAAGGCAGGCAGGGAATTCTGGTTATCACTGGGCAACAGTGGAAGCTCGAGCAGCTACAGTTTGTGCAGCAAATCATCAGTGGATTAAACGATGTTTTAGAAAGTCTTCGGCTTAGAACCATTGTGGCCATGTACCAGCAGGAGCAAAGGCTGACTGCGACCATGAATCACCTGCTGGATCAGAATTTTCATCTGGTGCGATTTTTGAAGGACTTGGTAGAAATCATTGAAGCGACCGTGGAGTGCCAAATCGTTGTGTTTTTGCAGTTCAATGAAATTGTGGGCCACTACAGTCTTCAGGCCGGAAATGCGGCCGGGTGTGAATTTTACTCCAATCAAGAGGACTTTTTTCGATCGCTTGCCATGCAGGCAGAAACTCAGGGCATGTTTGCCAAGTCCTTTAGTGGCAAAAGTTTTAAGGGTGAAAAATATGGCCTGGATCGACTGGAATCGGTGTTGGTCATGCCCGTACGGTATTATGAAAAACCCCAGGGTGCCTTAATTCTTTTAAACAAGTCACAACAGAGAAATTTTCAGGAAATGGATGTCCGTAACATGGAGATCCTGATCCGAAGTTCCAAACCGGTAATTTTTCGGGAAAAAGAAAAGGCCTCGATTGTTAATCGTTTCAAAAAATTTGTGACCGATCGGATTGTGCGTCAGATTCTGGAAAACCCTGAGCAGGGATTTCTGGGCGAAGAAAGAAAAGAAATCTCGGTACTGTTTATAGATTTGAACAGTTTTACCCAGCTAGCCGAGCGAACGGAACCGGATAAGTTATTTAAGCAACTCAATGAGTTTCTAGGGGCAATGACTGATCTGGTATTTGACTTTGGCGGCACATTGGATAAATACATTGGGGATGGTCTAATGGCCTTGTTTGGAACCCCGGTAGAGCTTGAAAATCACTCTGAATTAGCTGTTGAGTGTGCCTTGGCCATGCAGAAAAAAATGGTAGAACTTCGCAAATCCTGGAAGGAAGGCAAATTTGAGGAACTGACCGCTAGTGTGGGTATTTTTTCCGGTCAGGCGGCGGTTGGAGCGGTTGGCTGTGAAAAATATATGGACTATACCGCTATTGGAGATACCGTAAACACAGCCTCGAGGCTTACAGGCATGGCCAGACCAAATTCAATCCTGATTGGTGAGGCAACTTTTGCCAGAATGTCAGAGGTTCTGACGGTAAGTGGCACACCGATTCTACAGCTAAAAGGCAAAGGTAAATCTGTTCAGGCCTATGAGATATCGGCCTTTAAAACGGAAGAACAATTGGAATCAGATTTGTTAAATGCGGACACGGAACGGAAGATCAATGTGCTAAGGGCCTTAGGTACTTGCCCTGTGTATAAAGACACAAAAATTCCTCTCGCCTATCTGTCAGATTGCAAAACCCAGGTTCGCATTGAAGCTATTGAGTGTATTCGACGGCTCAATTCTGAAAGTTTTATTGATCCGCTGATTGCAAATCTTGATCAGGAAAAGGATGAAAATCTTCGTGGCCGTATCATAAGTGTTGTCAGTGAAATTTCCAGTGAGACTGTCGTGACTTTGTTACGAGACTACCTAGGAGATATGAACTCAGAGGTCAAGAGTCGTCTGATCCATGCCATTGGATATCAGGGCAAGGAGGAAAATAAAAAGTTATTGCTTCCTCTTCTTAATGACTCAAATCATGATGTTCGGGCTAGTGTGGCTCATGCCCTATATCGTTATGGGGATGATTCCATCATCGGAATTCTGGTGAAAATGCTGGACTCCCAAGATACGGCCATGACCATAGCCTCAATCAATGTTTTGGGAAAAATTGGCACAACCCAGGTAATCAAACCCATCCTCAAGGTTTTGAAATCCTCTAAAAATGAAGAAGTTTTATACTGTGCAGCTCAGGCTGTAGGCAGGCAAAGCAAGTCTAGAACGATTCGATTTCTGAAGCATTTTTTAAAGGAAGCTAAACTGGATGAAGGCTGGTATACCTTAGCTTTGGCTAAAGAGGATTCGGAAACAGCCAGTGCGTTATACGCATCTGTTCTGCGATCTGAAAATCCCTATGTTGTGTGTGCTGCTTTGCAATCCCTAAAACAGGAATCCATTGATGTAATGCTTGAGATCGAAGATGAGCTTTTAGATGTGCTGGAATTAGGCGAAGAAAGAAGGCAGATTCTGGCCTTAAGCTGTTTAAAGCATTTGCCAACTGAACGGGTATTGCCAGTACTTTTGAATCTTTTTGAGACAAGTACGATGGAAGTGCGACGGGAAGTACTTCGGGAATTGGGTTTACGCAAGCGCATTGAACTTTTGGACCTGTATCTGGATAATCTATATAACCCGGATGTGGAGATTGAAGTACATGCAGTAGCAGCCTTAGGCATTCTGGCTGTTCCAGAAGCACTGGAGCCACTACTCACGAAATTTTATGCCACAGAAAACGCCAATTTGCAGGCCACAATCTTAAGGGCATTAGGGGGATTTAAGTCAGAAAAGGTCATCCCACCATTATTGTCTGGTCTGACTTCACCCATAGGCCGTATGCGAGCTAACGCCATTGACTCCCTGATTCAGCTTGATTATAAAGAATGTGTTCAGTTGCTTGAGCCTCTGCTTCAGGACGAAAACAACCGTGTACGGGCTAATGCAGCTTTAGCCATGTGGAAGTTTGGCAATACTGAAATTCTAAACTCATTAGATCATATGTTGCACTCGGATGATAAATGGATGCGTCTTTCGGCAATTTGGGCCCTTAGTGAAACCGGGGATCAGGAAAGTCGTCGTATAATTTTGAGTCACATGGAAGATCGGGATTATGATGTTCGTCTTAGGGCGATCATGTCCCTAAAAAAGATGGATCCTAATTTATCCAGTCTGATTGAGTCCCTTCTGGATTCCCGCGAGCAAGAAACAAAAACTGTATGAGTTTGTTGCGGCATTTTTTGAAGTTTCGTTTCATTTTTTATTATCTGGTGTCTCTTTGGTTGGCTGGTTTTATTAAAAGCCTGGTGCTTGATCTTGATCGCAGTTTGCAGGTGGATAAGGGGGTTGTCGAAAAGGTATTAACCCAGCAGATGCAAAAATACGCAAAAACTGAGGACCATGGGGGAGCAAAACACGGGATTGCGCTAGGCAGCAATGCCCAGACTCAGATCAGTTCAGAAGATGTGTCTTTTCGCATTCAGGTGGGGGGAATGGAAGACAAGGAGCTGATTCGTCTTAAAGGGGAATATAAAAAGGGCGGACAAAGAACAGATTGGTTAAGAGCCAACTATGAATGGTTTAATTGGACCTACAGGCTCTTGCCCCTGATTTTTGTTTTGATTTTTGTCTGGTACAGCCGTCCAGCCTCTTTAGTCAATCGTCTGCTTACCCGTGGGGAGGTTGTGGAGGATTCTTTACGCTTTCTTGGTCGAGCTAGACTCTTGAATCTGAGCCGCATTGCCATGATCCACGGGGTAATTTTATCTATATTATATTGTGGATTACAGTTTGGGGCTGAGTACTATTTGATGCCCTTTTCCTGGGATCGTATTCTTCTGATACCACTGTCTTCTATTGCCTATGTTCTGGCATTTTGTGGCATGGTGATTGGACTGTTTGATCCTTTGATTTTATCCTTGGTGCCCAGATATTGTAAGGGAAACGAAATTTATCAAGCCCGAACTGAGGCCTGGTTTCCTGGTATTGCCTTTCGCCTCAGAATTCTGGTGGCTAGTGCGGTCATCATGCCGTTTACGGTTTTGTTTCTGAGTCAGTTTGTGTATAACCCATTGTTGAGATCGGCCTGGAGCTGGATTATCAGTGAAGATCACGATCCAGCCGTTTTTGCTCAAATGCTGCCTGATCTAATGAACGCGGCCATTGCCGTGTTTGTGCTCATGGTGGCTTTGATTATCGGAGTTACAGTAGGACGAGGAATATTGCGATCCCTGGCAGAGCCTCTTCAGAGCTTAGCGGCCAGAATGGAACTGGTGGGTGCTGGAGATTTTACGCAAAGAAGTTCGGTTTTAGCCAATGATGAAATTGGCTGTACCAAGGCTCATTTTAATTCCATGGTGGAGGGGTTACAGCATAGAGAGTTTTTAAAGGATACTTTTGGAAGATTTTTGAGTCCCTCGGTGTCTGAGCAGATTTTAAAATCGGGAACCATTGATTTAGGTGGTGAAGAGGTCATGGCGGCTATTTTGTTTTCAGATATTCGTGGTTTTACAACCATGTCTGAAAAGATGGGGCCATCAGAGCTAGTCAGGTTCCTCAACGAGTACATGGCCGTAGTTGTTGCTCCCATTCAGCAAGAAAAGGGAGTTGTAAACAAGTTTATTGGGGATGCAATTCTAGCCATGTTTGGAGTACCGACAAAGCTAGAATCACCCTGTGAACAGGCCCTTCGGGCCGCGATTGGCATGCAGAAATGTCTAAAAGATTGGAATCGCCATCGGGAGTTGATTGGGCTGGCACCGGTGAATACAGGAGTTGGAATTCACTTCGGCTCAGTAGTTGCGGGAAATATTGGTTCACCAGATCGTATGGAATACACAGTAATTGGAGATACGGTAAACATTGCCTCCCGCATTGAATCCATGACCAAAAGCCTGGATGCCTCAATCTTAATCAGTGAACAGGTTTTAAATCATCTGCCCAAAGAATTGAAACAGGATTTAAAAATTGTTGATTGTGGAGAGGCTGCCTTAAAAGGCAAAATTTCTGGTGTGAGATTGTATTCAGTTCAAGCTTAAATTGGACCCTCAAAAAAAATTTCCCTCTAGGGTGAAAAAATTTTACTCTATTCAAACTCTTTTTGTTTGGTTATCCTGATTGGTGTAAAACAAGGAGAAAGAAGAATATGGCCAGTAAAGCAGACAGCAAAATTGATACCGATAAAGTTAAGTCCCTAAGTGCAGCAATGGATCAAATTACCAGAACCTATGGTTCGGGAGCCATTATGCGTCTGGGAACCTCCAAAATGTTGGAGCATGTGGAAGTGATTCCTACAGGTTCTTTAGAACTCGATCAGGCTTTAGGGATAGGTGGATTCCCTAAAGGTAGAATTGTGGAAATTTATGGCAATGAGGCATCGGGTAAAACTACACTGACATTACATGCCGTGGCCAATGCCCAGAAAGCCGGGGGAGTAGTTGCCTTTATTGATGCGGAACATGCTTTGGATCCTCAATATGCCAAAGCCATTGGCGTGGACATCGATAATCTATTGATTGCTCAACCTGCTTCGGGGGAAGAGGCTTTAGAGATTGTGGATACACAGGTTCGTTCCAATGCCATTGATTTAATTGTGATCGATTCTGTGGCTGCGCTCACACCAAAATCTGAACTTGAAGGCGAAATGGGAGATTCCCATGTTGGCTTGCAGGCTAGATTATTGTCTCAGGCCATGCGAAAACTCACAGGTTCCATCAGTCGTTCTCGCAGTTGTGTCATTTTTATTAACCAGATTCGTATGAAAATTGGGGGATATGGCAATCCTGAAACCACAACCGGAGGCAACGCACTTAAGTTTTACGCATCCATGCGTCTAGAGATCAGAAAGACCGAGAATCTTATGAAAGGTACTGATGTTGTAGGTACAGGTAACAAGGTTAAGGTCTGCAAAAACAAACTGGCAGCCCCTTTTAAGGTGGCTGAGTTTGAAATCATGTATGGAGAAGGTATTTCTTACGAGGCTTCCCTGTTAAATATGGCCACAGAAAATGGCATTGTAAAAAGGGCCGGCACCTGGTTTTCTTATGAAGACATCAAGCTGGGACAGGGCAAAGAAAATGTGAAGCAATTTTTGAAGGATAATCTGGAAGTTCGAGCTAAGATTGAGAAAGAAGTCAAAACTCTTTTGTTATCAAAAGCGGTTCGTCCCGGTGGCACCAAGTCAAAATCTGAGCCTGATACATCCGAAGGAATGACCGTTGAGGCCGGAGAATAAAACTAAGGGCAGCTTGCGAGAGACAGCAATGTATCTTTTGTCCCGCGCACCGCTCACGGAAAAAAAGTTGGAACAGAAGCTCATTTCAAGGCATCCTGATATGCAAAAGGATGAATGGGATGAGCTCTCTTCTGATTTAAGGAGATTGGGATATCTTAGGGACCAAGAGCTAATTATGCAGTCCTTTAAGGGTAGAATTTCTGAAAAGGGTCTGAGCTTAGTGGAAGTAGCCCAGTTTTTTGATCGGCATGGTGTGCAAAAAGTAGACTGGAAGTCTGTACTGGATCAGATTTTAGAAGATGAGGGACTTAGTTTTGAGGAATGGCAACTGCGTCAGGCAAAGCGTAGATTTGTGAAAAAGGAACGGGGAGCATGCACAAAAAAATCATTAGATCGCTTGTTAAGAGCCGGATTTCCCTATCCCATTTCAAAAAAGGTGATAACACAGACTCATGAGTGATAAGTCAAATCTTCCTAAAAAGGGTAAATGGTTAAGCAGTAATCTGGAGCTGTTTTTGCAAGGTTTTTTGCAGGTAGTATTTGCCAAGGAATTTCTGATTTCTTCGGTTTTACTGGTTTTACTGTTAATTTTTGTTAGCTATTTTTCCTCAATATTGGCCCCGTTTATTGTGGCCTTTATTCTGGCCTATATTTTAAATCCAGCGGTACGCTTTTTGATGAAATTTGGTCGTATGCGCCGGGAGTATGCCGTACCTTTATTATTTGTACTGGTGTCTTTTGGTTTTCTGGCTTTTTTGATCCCATTTACCCTTCAGTTGGCTTCGGGCATAAATTCTATGGCCGCAGAAGTAATCAAGATTGAGTATCGTCCCCTGGTTGCAAAATTGCGCGAAGACATCATCTATTACAAGAATGAGAAAATGCCGGAATCGGTTCGTACCGTACTGGAAACACCTTTGGAAAATCTCAGGCAGTATGAAGACAAACTTTTGGAGATAATCAGCGGATTGAGGGATTCTTTTGGGCGAGGTCTAAAGAATCTGGGAAGTTCCATGATTTCTTTGTCCAATGTGGCGATGAAACGCACCATGGATATACTTCTTATTCCGATTCTTCTGTTTTATATGCTTTTGGATTTTGAGCGGGTGTATCCATTATTTTTAAGCCTAGTGCCTTTAAGGTACAGACCTTGGACCCACGCCTTTTTTACAACCTGTGACAAAACATTGAGAAACTTCCTGTTTGGTCAGTTTCTGGTGGCTCTGATCTATGGAATTTTGATGACTGTTGGGCTTTTGGCTATTGGCATCAAGTTTTCTTTAGTAATTGGTCCCTTAAGTGGCATAGCTAACCTGATACCATACCTTGGGGTGATTTTTAGCCTTGGCCCTGTAATTGGTCTGGCTATATATCAGGGGGCAACCGGGGATGGAGTTTTGTGGATGTTGTCCTTGGTGGGCATTCATTACACAATTGTACAATTGATAGATGGGTTTATTTTACAGCCAAAAATCATTGGGGAAAATGTAGAGTTACATCCCTTAGTGGTAATGTTGGCCCTGTTTATTGGGGGAGAGGTTGGCGGAATTTATGGAATGGTGTTTGCTGTTCCGGCCGCAGCCTTGTTAAAGGTTCTGTTTGCAGAACTGTATTCAGTATTATATGAACGCAAATCTCGGCTTTTGAACCGAAGTTTTGATGGAGAAAAAACCTGATGACGATAGCATTGGAAGAAAGCGAGGCCAGAACCAAGGCCTTGGAGTTACAAAGAGAAGAAATGGAAAGCGATGCCTTGGTGTCGTTTCTTTTGCATATCATTGATGAAAAGCAGGGGGAAAGCCCTGTTGCCATCCGCATTGACGAAATTTCAAGCCTTGGGGACTTCCTGTTAATTGTAACCGGGACATCTTCGCGGCAGGTAAAGATGCTGGCTGACACCATGAGAGATCAGGCCAGGATTATGGGCCTTACGCTTTTGAATCCTGAGGGTGTAGTTGATGACAATTGGATTGTCATGGATTTTGGCACTGTAATTGTGCATATCTTTTCTCGGGATTACCGACAAAAATATCAGCTTGAAGACTTGTGGAAGGCTGGAGAAACGATTGATAACGGGGATGTGATGAGCAAACATCCTTTCATGATTCAGCATACCTGATATGCGATTTGTGTATCTGAAGAAGGGTGTTGGAAAAACCATTTCCCTTGCAGATGGTGAGGCGCATCATCTTAAAGTGATGCGCCTTAAATCTGAAATCAGTTTACCGGGCATTTGTGATCAAGAGCTTTATACTGTGCGTATTGCCCCAGACTCTTTGGACGGGGCTCGCCTTTTGAGCGCAGAATTTGTTCGTGAAATAAAAAGTCCCGTAGCCCCCATTTTTTTAGTTCCACTCATTGAAGAGGACAGGCTTCGTTTTTGTGTGGAAAAACTCTGTGAGCTTGGGGCGGCAAAAATTCAGTTTTATATATCGGATCATACAACTTTCAACAAGGTTCAGGTGTCCAAGTTTACCGATCGTATGCTGAAGTGGGAAAATCTGGTTCGCTCCTCCTGCCAACAATGTGGGAATCATAATTTGCCTCAAGTATTTCCTCCGGTTCGACTCAGTGAATGGGTTGGGGCGGCAGTTTTGGCAAAAACGCCTGAGATGCAGACAGAAAACTGGCTAATCGCCGGAGTGCATGGAGAAGCAGTCTCTCAAGTGCCCGTGAATTATCAGGTTTGTCTGATTGGACCGGAAGGCGATTTTTCTGAATCGGAGTATTTTTTGTTTCAAAAACTGGGACTTCGGTGTCTACGGTTTGAGCACCTAAACATCCTACGCACAGAAACTGCTATTATCAGTCTGGCGGCCCTGAAGGCGTTTGCAAGGGTTTAGTGGGAGTCTTGCAGTGATTGTTGGTACATTTCATAAGCCTTTTTTAAATGGTCATGAAATAGTGGTACACACGAGTGGTTACTTAGATCCAGTGCGGTTTCAACTTTTTGAAATTCAATTTTAGAGTACCTAGGGTCTGGATTATATTTGAGATCCTTGCTCTCGCAGGAAGCCCAAAAAATTAGCCCGAAATCTGTTTTACCATCTATTTCAAACAATGCAATGGGTTCAAGCAGGGCCTTAGGAGTAAAGCAAAGATTTAGTTGAAAGTCTTGCTTGTAGCGTTGTTTCAATGCAGAGTCAAATTTATATTTAGATTCAGTGCTAATTTTGGCGCATCCAAAATCGAATTTGCCGCCGTGGAGCTTTTTACTATCACTTCGTTTACAAACCAGAACAGAATCCCCATCAAAGCAGATTGCAACACAGTGGATTTGATGAACCTCTTCTTCTATTAGTGTAGCACTGTGTCTATGCTCCATGGCTGTAAGTAGTTTAATATCGCCGTCCCGCCCCACCTCAGACAATACTTTTTTGGGTTCTAGGTGTGGCG
>DITF01000379.1 GCA_002422125.1 bacterium UBP17_UBA6191 | reverse complement strand
CCTAAAGCCTGCCGAGTTACGAACTCCGGCCGCAACTCCTGAAATACTGCCTCCAAGACTGGCATTCCACATGGCAACCCATCCGTCATTTCTCAACATGGATTCGTCATAGTGTCTTTCAATAATAGGTCTTTCTTCGTAGACTTCGACCTCGTGCGGCACACCAAACGGATTATTGTAACGCATCAAAGACTTCATCTTCTTGGTCCGAACCGCTCCTCTATCTACATACATATCAGTATAAGACCGTTCATAGAGTTTTTGCCGCTCCACCCAAGCCCAGTATTTATCCTCATCAATGTAATTGGTGAACGGTACGGTTTTTGGTACCTCGACCTTTTCTCCTGTAATTTTGTTCCAGGCCTGTTTTGAGACAACCTCACCGTAGTTGTTGTAAACCACTCTTAACCGGGCAACACTACTTTCGATCTCATCCTTCACAATGGGATTGGCCAATACGGTCAGATTTACTGGTCGGTCCTGACCAGTTCTTCGATCCCAGGCATGCACAGAGATTAAATTTCCTTTACGGTCATAACAGGTTTTAATTGTGTCATAGTTCGTCATGCTAGTTCGCATGATGGCGACTTCCTCATCTGCCCAGGGATTTCTGTCCACTTCCCCATAGGGAGGCACATGATGCCTTTCCACCACCATCCGGTCATTGNNCCTGACTGACCTGAGACTTGGGACCACCATAGTTGTAGCCCGCACTTCGCTTTTCCGGCCATGGTTCCGATGCCCCAACCGTTGCCTGCAACAAGGCACTAATCGCAAATATTCTGAAAGCCTTGCACATTTTCATGGCAGTTTCTCCTTTAATCATTCCATTGCCTAGCCAGCGGATTTCGCTACCTGATCCATATCTGTCAAACCTTGAAATACCTTCAACAAGGCATCTTCCCTCAAGGAAATGAAGCCTTTANNAAACTGATCTGAGGATTGTTTACTAAAATCTCATGAATTCCCATCCTGCCTACATACCCTTGCCCAGTACAGGCCGGGCAGCCCTTATGCTGATAGACAAATTGAGTTTTCATCTTGTAACGAGCTGCAAACTCCACTAGTTCTGGAGTTAAAGCCATTTTTGCCTTGCACTTGGCGCACAATTTTCTTGTCAGTCTCTGGGCAATTGCCCCTAACAAAACCGAGGCCACCAAAAAATTGTCTACTCCAATTTCTGTAAGTCGCATAACCGAGCTTGAGGAGTCATTGGCGTGCAAGGTAGAAAGCACGAGATGGCCCGTCATAGCTGCTTCACAAGCAATTTTTGCCGTTTCTCCATCGCGAATCTCTCCAATTAAGATTACATCCGGTGCCTGCCTTAAAACAGCTCTTAATATGGAAGCAAAGCTCATCCCAACCTCAGAATTGACCTGAATCTGAGAATAATCTGGAACCTCATATTCTACGGGGTCTTCGACTGTCACTACGGACTTTTTAGGGCTCCATACATGCTGTAGGGCGGCATATAAAGTAGTAGTTTTTCCAGAGCCTGTCGGACCGGTTACCAGAATCAATCCATAAGGTTTTGCCAAAAGACCGGTCAATACTTTAAGCGAATAATTCGACATGCCTGTCTTATCCAAAGACACATTTAATCGATCCTTGGCAAGGATTCTAATTACAGCCTTTTCTCCCTCAACCGTGGGTAAAATATTCACGCGACAGTCCATAAATTTGCGCTTTAGCTCGGCCCGAAACTTACCGTCCTGGGGAATCCTGCGCTCCGAAACATCTAAATTGGCCATCATCTTGATTCTGGCGATAATTTTTTCTTTGTGTTTATCAAAGTCCGCTGGAAACTTTAAGAGGTTCTGAACCTCGCCATCTACACGAAAGCGCACCTTTAAGCGTTCTTCGACAAACTCGATGTAAATATCTGTGGCCTTGCGGGACAAGGCCGTGCGAATGATCATATGGGTGAAAGAAACCATGGGAGTTGAAGCATCTTCCAAATCCCAGATTTTATCGGTTAAGGGATTGGCCCGATCGGGAGATTCCATTTTGAGCGCATCCACAAGCGGAGCAAACTCACGCATCTTCTCCTTGTGTTTGGCAATAGCGTCCTTAATCCCCTGCTCAGTGGCAATATAAGCCTTAATTTTTAAGTTTGCCTTGTGAGCAGTCTCATCCACCACAAACTGTAGGTTGATTGGGTCATTATGGGCGATGGTCAATACCCCACCACCCACATCAATTGGCAATACCAGATTCTGCTCAATGTAATCTTCGGTCAGGCAGGAATAAGCCTGAGGCGACACATCGACCCCCACCAGAGAAATGAAATCCACATCCTTTTGCCAGCAAAGGCATTCCAGCATGTCATCTTCAGTCACCAACTCCATAGCAATGAGTTGTTCCCCAAGACGCAGCCCTGTCTCCTTCTGAAGTCGAAAGGCTTCAGACATCTGCTGCTGGGTAACTTTTCCGCGATAAACCAAAATGTCGCCAATGCGCATCTTGGACTTATCAATCGGTTCTCCTGTTTCGCTCATGGTGTAAATTCTCCTTGCTTAGATGCGGCATCGGAGTTCCAGAACAAGGCTTTTACAGGCTCAATTACCAGAATATAAGCTTGAATACAGCAGTTCTACAAAAAGAGGAAATGAGAAAGATTTTGTGTACGAATCTAGTCAATATCCCCAAAAACATCCTCGGGAGCGGAAATTCTGGGCAGGCTCGCAAAAGGAACCGGTAAAAAGACGCGGCGATAAAAATCTACTTCCTGATCATCTCGCAAAGTGAAGTGTAATCTGATTTCCAGCAAGGGAATATCTTCGGAATTCCATTTAAAGGAATCGTATTCCATGAGCTTGCCCCGAACCATCTTCCAGCCTCTGAATACATTGGGATTTAATTCCTTGGAGGAAAATGCTGGTTGCAGGGGCTCGAAAAAATCGCGCTCCTCTTTGCGTTCCAAATGATAATAACCCTCATCATCTTTGCGCACCCTAAAATGCACGGTTTTATGCTGCACGCTATTCAAATCCTTAACCGGATCCGCTTGATGTCCAACCGGCTCATAATATTTGTCAAATACAATCAAGTCTGGCTTTAACTCGACTATTCGAACTGCGGAACGAAGCTCATGACAGATAATTTCCAATGGGATCTGGGCATCCAAAATTTTTAGGACATGCTCAGAGCCTTTGGCATAAACTCTCGTCATATTCATATAAAAGGAATAAGTCACACCCATAACCATGATCAGGATCACGGCCACAATCATCATCTCAGCCAAAGTAAAAGCAGTCCTGGAGTTTTTCATCTTGCCCTGTAAATGGAAGCCTCAAGTTTACGATTCAGAGTAGGCGAATCTATAGTCACAATTACAGTAATTTTTAACAATGCCGCTGGCAACTCCCCATACTCCTCTTCATTAAAGAATTTGGGATTTCTGTCAAGCTTCACTGGCTCTACTTTGACCACTCTTCTCAAATGACGGTAATCCCTTGAGTGAAACTCAAAAGGTAACCCATATTGCTTTTCAAAGGCTCTTACAAACTTGCGGTGAGGTACATCTGGCAATTGGTTTTCTACGGTGTAGACATCAGAAAACTTCTGGTAAAAGATTTCCTCATCTTCGCGCATTTCAGAATAGACACTTAATCTCTCATCCACAAAAATGTTGTCATC
Organism: bacterium UBP17_UBA6191; assembly: GCA_002422125.1. Taxonomy (GTDB): domain Bacteria; phylum Muiribacteriota; class UBA6191; order UBA6191; family UBA6191; genus UBA6191. The sequence continues at coordinate 1,099 of DITF01000379.1, read as the reverse complement.
TTTGCGGTCAGTTTTAATAAACAAATCGTAGTCCGATTGCAATCGATTAAAAGGCACAAGCTTGAGTTCCTCCAACTTCGACTCCACCAGATTCCATCCCATAAAATAATCTTTATTTTTTATTGCTCTGCCATAACTGGAGATGAATATGTTTCCAAAAGGAATAATAATTGCCGCCACAATGATCATGGTCAGCATAATTTCGATAAAGGTAAAGCCTCTCAAATCTTGTTTGAGTTTCAGAATTCCAGCATCCATTCGTCTTTGAAGGAGGATTCCAGTTACAAGCATAATTAACCAGGTTATGAGACAAACACCAACAAAGGGTTTACTCCAGCCCAGAATATAGTAATAGAGGCTAACCAGACTGACAAGACAAAGTTCAATCAAAAAATACCGCGGACCAAATCGGGTCAGGCAATACCCACAACGACCTCTAAGCAATAGGTAGCTAAATATTGGAATGAGATCGCGAATACCTAGCCGGTGATCACAAACTGGGCAATGAGATCCGGGCCAGACAATGGATTCTTTACGGGGTATCCTCCAAATTGCCATATTAAGAAAGGAGGCCCACATTCCTGCCAGAATTGCAGATATCAACCATTGCCCAAATGCTGGCAATAGCCATAAGGGCTCAAGCAGTTCTGGCATGAGATTCGAGGGCTTTCTGATGAGCAATACTCAAGTTTCCTGGGAAATCCTGGCCCTTGAGTGTCCCTGAAGCCATCTCCTGCATAACCAAGGCACAGAGTCGCATATTCTCACCCGTTAACCTGGTGTAAATATCGCGCAAAAACACCAAAGACTCCCGCATCTTCAATTTTTTTAAGGCCATCAGAGTTTCTGCCACAATTTCATCTTCCCGCTCATACAATAAACAAATTAATTTTGGCAAAGCCTTTTGCACCTGCTTCTCACCTAAAACAAAGGTTGCATAGATTCTTAGGGAGCTTTCTTCCGCAAATAATAGCGATTCCAATTTCTCAATTTCCTGAGGTTCCAGTGACTCCGGGATTTCAAATACATTGACCTGTTCCGCATAGGCTGTTAGTGCTTCACTGACCACAGGAACCGATACATCCACAGTGGTATTCAT
>DITF01000066.1 GCA_002422125.1 bacterium UBP17_UBA6191 | reverse complement strand
GGCCAACTTTTTGCCAGAAGCGAATAACACCATTTGATTTGAGCAGACCAAGACTTTGTAAAAGTTCGGATTCCGAGCTTAAATCGACCATGACATCAATGTCTTTGAAGGAAAAGTCCCCGCGCAGACAATCGCGAATCAATCCTCCTACCAGATAAACAGATGCATTTGCTTTGGTATATTTTTTCAGAAACAAGAGGAAATCCAGCAAGGGCTTTTGAGAGTTCAGGTAGGATTCTAGGCTGCTAAGATTCATAGTAGGAATATACCATGATTTTTTGCGTAATTCCCCGTAATTGGCTATCATGGGATTACCTGATGTAAGGGAGTTGAGTTGCAAGATTCTATTTTTTGTCGTGAGAGGTTCTCGGAGTATCTTGGGGAGGACCTAGCCCTGATGCTCGACATAGTTTCTTTGGCTCGTGAAGATTTGACCAATCAGATGCAAAAATTTGAGGAGGCCCTGCTTAGATTGGACTGGAATCAGGTGCGCAGAGTTTCTCATGCCATCAAAGGTGTGTGTCTTAATATCTGTGCCGACAATTGTCAAAGGGCGGCTGGATCCATTGAGCAGACTCTGGATTCCAAGGGCATTCCAGGTACCGAAAGTTTGGAAGCCCTGCGCAAGGCATTTGTAGAACTAATGGAAGCGTTATCGGCCTTTTTGGACGAATACAACTAGAAACTAAGTTCGGAGCCAGCGTAAAGGAAATTAGCCCCATCTAGCCCCTGCAGGAAGCGCTTGGATGCTTCGGCTCCATCAAATCTGGAGAAGCCCGCAAACCAGGCATGATCTTTCTGGTGTTGCTGATGCCAGCTTACACCAAATTCCCAACCGACATCAGTTAGTCCTGAGCCTGGATTTACGGTATTGATCCCATAGCTGTTCATAATCCGGTCATTGGGAGAGTCAAGGCCAATGTCGGTCACGGAAATCTCTACCTTGGTGTCCCGCTGCGGTTTGTAGTCCATGCCTACTTGAAAAGAAGTCAGATTTGAGAGACGAAAGTGATCGGCAATCCCAAATCGTCCATGTCTGGTTCCGTACATTGGATCCCAGCTCTCTGATTTGTTGTCCAGAGGGTTTGTGTCTCCGCTTGCCTGATAATAATGGCTATAAACACGGTGTTGTTTGGCACTTTTAGTTGTGTATCGGGCCGAGATTTTCTTTAAATTGGCCCCAATATCACGGGCTCCAATAGCTCCCTCCTGCATTGCCAGATGCAGCTCATAATCCATTTTATGGCGTTTAAATGTACCCTCAACTCCTAACTGGTAACGGGTTTCATCTAAGACACCGTCGCGACGAATCAGGCCATAGCTGGCCCAACCGATATTTTCTCCCGGCTGGAAATGGGCGTAAATTCCACCTAGGTCTACATCATCGCCATTGGCACGATTAGCAATAGGACCAGCATTCACCTTGGTGTAAAAAAAGTCCACACTCTCCTGATCACGGCCTCTTCTTTTGTGTACCCGGACTCCATCAAATGTGGCCGGGCGGCTAACCCAGTTGCCATGACTTAACACCAGACTATCCCCAAAGGATAGTTTTTGCCGGCCTAGGATGACATCTGCATTGTCGATCCAGTCCGTATGAGTTACATGTAGCAACTGAACACCAGTAAAGTCGTCATTGTTATTTCGTAAGACACTGCGGTTACTGCCCCACTGTCTAAGATCCATGAGCTGCATATCAAACTTGAGATTTTCCCTGAGCTCACCAGAGAGAGTAATTCTGGCCCTTTGCGAAAAAAAGCTCTCATCGGCTGGGGTTACCCCCAAAGTCGAACCAAAGTCGCGATTCTCAAAACGATGCCGAATTTCTCCGGTGGCTTTTAACTTGTCCATAAAATCACCAGATGCCTTGGCTTGTGCTGGGGATTGGACTTCATTGACGGCCCCGTTTTGGTCTAAGCTGGCTTGCAGTAGTTCGATCTCCGTTTGCATGTCAAACAACTTCTGAATCATCAGGGCATTTGATTCTCTCAAAAGACTGATGTCGGATGGTTGGGTATTGGAAAACACAGTACTTCCAAGAGCACACAAAACCAGTGGCAATAGTTGAATTTGTAATTCTCTTTGTTTCACAAGACGATCATCGGCAGGATCTGTACAGGCTGTTAGGATCAAAAAAGCCCCGTAAAATCAAGATTTTAACGGGGCTGAAGTCGGCAAACCAGTACCAACAAACTCAGATATTAACGGGCAAACCCATCAACTCCAATCTGAGTTACAAATTCTGGTCTATCTATAAAAGGATTACGATTTCTCTGGTGTTGAAAAATTGTTTCGTTTCTGTGGATTTCTTTTTCATCCACTGGATCAGCTTCATGCCAGCGCATAAATGTCTCTAGGTTGTCAAAAAAGAACTCGCTCTTGCTGGTGTTTTGTGACCAGATGTTTTTATTGTGGTAGCGGGTATAAAAATACAACATGGCACGGGCCACATTGCCTTTAGCTGTATCAGCGGGTTCAAAAATTTGCCCTTCTCCGAGTTTAGAGCCAGCCGATGTACTGTAAAGGGAGCGGCTTACCTCACCAAAGGCATAATGGCTTCGCATACCATTGGGCTTGGAAAAAGTTGAAAAGAGGTGGTGGATATCGGATACCATCGGTAAGGACTTTCCAAATTTGCTTTGTGGCCAGATGTGCTCACAGTTTATGAAGTCATTACCGGTTCCGTCACGATTGGCATCACCCTGCTCTTTCCAGTCACGACCTTTGCCACTTACCCATAGATCAGAATAGTGGGCATATACTTTGCCGTTCTGGTTATCTGCCTTATTGTACAGAATGTCTCTAGCTTCACCGTAGCTGAAACTGCGGTAGTTTCTGCCGGTGATTTCATGCAGGGCATCAAATAGCTGGCGGCCTTTTAATCCTTCGGCATCGGCATAATATGAGGAGCTGGATTCAGCTTGAACCTCAATTCCATATAGTTCGCGAAAGTGGTTTTCCTGCTGTGCCATGTCCACAGCAAATCCCATTGGGTCCATCAGTTGAAAGCTAATTGCTGCCGCTCCGATTATTTTTTTCATGCAAGCTCCTTGTGTATATATGCAAAGCTTCACGATAATAATGATAATTTTAAGATCGTCAAGGGCCAAAACCTGCGTGTTTGGCTTATTTTCCTCAATCGGTTTTGATACACTAGGGGTCTTCAACCGTTGCGGAGGTGAGTTTTTTGTGTTGCCAGTTTTACATCTGAAGCCAGGCGTATTTTACCACGGTACTGAACCTCTGGACATTTTGGCGACGGTTGGCACGGGACTGGTTGTATTGATTCTGCACCCCAATTCAAATCAGAGTGTAATTTTCCATAGTGATTTGCCCAGCACTTGTCAAGATGAGTATGCAGAACCTTCTTTTCGTTATCTGGACCGGGCCTTTGACTGTGCCTTTGAGATTTACTTACAGCAAGGTATTGATTTACAAGAGCTTGCAATCAAGATTTTTGGGGGAGCCAGCACCCCTAGGGGATCACAAGCAGTTCAAACGGCAGGTTTGGATAATGTAATGCGGGCCCAGCAGATTTTGCGCTCGTTTTCTCTTACCCCAGTTGCCTATGATGTGGGCGGAACCTGGGGCAGAGAGTTAAAAATTACTTCGGATACGGGAGTAGTCCTTTTGCGTCGTCTGGGTCGTCGTGATGAAGATGTTGCCCCTGGCTAGCCATAGTATGGTCAGATTATTCGTATTGTTTTGGCAAATCCTGGTTTGCCACTGGGCAGAGGAGGAAAATCCAGCCCAGAAACTTTTTTTTGCCAAGCGTTATCAAGAGGCCGCCAGAGAGTTTCGCAGACTTCTGAATTCTGAGCCAGAAAGTCCTGCTTGGAGGTACGGTTTGGCTAGAAGCGAATACGCACAAGGCCTGGTGACACAGGCGGTATTGTATTGCTTGTCGGTTTCATCGGAACCATTTGCCAGCAAATGTCGGCAACTAGAAGCAAGTGCAAAAGCACGGTACCCTTGGCAAACAGAATTGGCTCGCGCCATGTTTGAGGTATCTAAAAATAGATTGTCTGCGGCTCGGGAGATTTTGTTGGGTCTGGACAGGACACTTGCTCTTGAGCCGGACTTTCAGGCCATTCTTGCCCACTATTGGTTTCGAGTTGGAAGCTACACTCAGGCTTTACAGAGTGCCCGTTCTGCTCTTGAATCAGAGAATTTAAGTATTTCTTTGTCTCGTCTAATGCGCCTGTTACAGGAGAAGTATGGGCAGTGCACGGTTAGCTCGACTTCTGCTCCAAGGAAGTTTTTTCCACTGGAGCTTGATTTAGAGTTTTGTGCTCAGTGGGAATTTGGTCTTAAGGATTCAGAAACCAGTGCCAATATTACCTTGGACAATTTAATTGAACTAGCAGGTGGTAAAGCTCTATACGATGCCATTGCCCTAAAGGCTTTGGGCTCAGAAGAGATTCTGCAGGGTTTAACCAAGGAACAATTTGTCAAAGAGTATGATGCCTATATAAAACGATGGAAAAGTGCCCAAAGTGATGAGGAAATGAATCAAATCAAAGAAGAGATACTTTATCGTTATGGAAATGTGCTTACGGACAGCGTTAGCCGAAGAAAACTCCGCGATTTTGTAAAAAGTCAGGATGGAAAATCGCTAAGAAAAAGTTTGCGATGAAACGATTGCCCATATTTTTTACAATGTATTTGTTAAGGAGGAAACTATATGAAGTTAAAGGTACTAATATCATTGGCTATGTTTGTTTGTCCCGTACTGGCGGGTCCACCCACTAAAAGTCCCCAAGAAAAAAAAATCGAAAGGCAGATTGAGAAGCAGGCCAAGGAAGCCGCGAAGCAGCAGCGGCGACAGTTGTTAAAAGATATAAAACAGGCCGTTCAAAATCCGGTCACATTGCCAAAATCACCACCAGTCCCAGGTCTTACTCCAGTTGGTGCAGTTGCCGTTGTGGAGCCTTCACCGCCCAGAGATTTAGGCAATTCATTGCCGATGGCTTCAGGTACCCATAAAGACATTGGTTTCACATATATTCAAGCCGGAAAGACTGTAAATCGAAATTATATTTTGCACCTACCCACAGGATATTCAAGCG
>DITF01000081.1 GCA_002422125.1 bacterium UBP17_UBA6191 | reverse complement strand
TTCTAAACACCGAGGCCATCAAAGAAAAACTGATCCGCCTGGGAATTTTACCCCATTTTATTTTAGTCATCCTGTTTCTATCCTTTATTAACGCATTTTTGGAAGAATGGTACTTTCGAGGTCTGCTCACCAAACTAGGCCCGATGGTTCAAGAGCCAAGAGACAAAGCCATATTGCTGGCATTGCTTTTTGCTTCCCATCACTTTATTGTTCTAATGTGTTATTTTGATTTGTTCTGGTCCGGCCTTTTTGCGCTGGCCACAGCAATTGCTGGCTACACTTGGACAAGACTAAGACAGGGAGGGGCAGATATCTTTACCTTGTTTGTGTCCCACTGCCTCTGTGATCTGGTAATTCTTGGTCTGGGTGGATGGCTACTTCTGTTTCATCATTAAGGAGACCGCATGCCTTTTATCGCCCTGCTTTTGGCAACAGCCCTGACAGGATTTGCGCTGGGTTATTCTAAACTCTTCTGGGTTGGAATCCTGGCAGGAAGTATCTACACCATTCAGGATAAAGTCTGGATTCTTCAGTTGGCTGGGGCCCTGATTACCATTGGCCCCGTACTTGTCTATATCGTTTCAGGTCCAATGGCATCAGCAAGTAAAAAAAGTCGTCTGATGTTTTTAACCTCGGCAGCCTGTGCCATTGTCTATGGACTGGCTTTTATTACCGGAAAAGGGCACTGGAGCTGGGTATATCTGTTTCTTACTGGTCTGATTATGGGCATTTTCAGTGCCGGTAAAATGTCCTGTGTGGTCTTAGAGTCCGAAAGATCTGGTCGCAGTCCTTTTACCGTAAACGGGGCCATGAGCATTGTTTTTTTGCTAGGCATGTTAGCCGGAATCCCGGCTGGGGCACACTTTGGTGAATTTAAGCCAGAGCAGGGTCTGATTCTATCCATATTTGTGTTTGCGTTGGCTGCTTTTGCCTCCTTACAGATTCGTTTTCCCAAAGAAACATTGCACGACTATCAGCATTCGCGACAATCTCTCTCGCGAGATACTTTTACCTTGCTAGCCCGTCTCCTGCCCTACCTTATTGCCTCCCCACTGATATGGGGGGTAGCCTCATCGCTAAGCCTGGCCGTAACTGCTTACCTTGAAGTGAAATGGGTGGCCACTGCTGTTGGGGCCAGTCTGGTTTCAGCCTATTCGGCTTTTGGAATCATTCTTGGAAACGCCCTAGCCCCCAAACTGGAGAAAATTCGCTATGAATCCTGCCTGATTTTTTTTGGATTGATGATGCTTCTCATCATTACCTATCCAATTCTCTTCTCACTGGTTCCATTGGCTATTGTGGATCCAAGCCTGACAGGCGACTTATTTACTCAGGCCAGAGAAGCGGCCATACAGTCCAATAACCTATATTATTGGCTGGCAGGCCTTATTATGTTTCTCATTGGCATCTGTTTTGGGGTCGTTACCAACATCATTGATGCAGAATGCTTGCAAAGGGCTAGAGAAATTGGCCACGAGGGCACGGGAGCCGCTTTGCAAAGTGCGGGAGTAGCATTTTTTTCCTTCCTACTGGGCGGGTTCAGCGGTCTTTGTCTGATTTTTAACCTGGTCACCCCCGAAACCCAATTTTTACTGATTTTTTTAGTGTCCTTGATTGTTCAGATAAATCTATTATTTTTACTATTACAATACGGGGATCCCCGTCCGCTTTTTGGAAGAATTATCACCCCAATGTTTCGCTTTTTAGTGCGTCTTCGCTACAAGGTTGAGGTCAAAGGGCTTGATCAACTACCCAAAAATCAGGGTTTTGTCTTCCTCCCCAATCATCCAGCCGAAGTTGATCCCCTGATAGTCATGACAGAACTATTTTCAAGCTACCGGCCTCGGCCATTTGTGCTGGAAAAATTCTATGAAATGCCGGGCCTAAATTTTCTCATGAAGGTCACTAAAGCTTTGGCTGTACCTGATACCGATGATGGTGCGGGCTCCTTTAAGTTAAGACGCATTGAAAAGGCCTTGGATCTTTGTGTGTCCGAAGTCAAAAATCATGAATCATTTTTATTTTATCCGGCTGGACGGTTGATGCGTTCTGGCCTAGAGGATCTGCGAGGTGCCTCTGGACTTCATGCCCTGTTAAAACGAAATCCCAAACTTCCTGTAGTGTTTGTTACAACCACCGGACTTTGGGGTAGCCGCTTTTCTACGGCCCTGAGTGCGGGTAACACCCCGGATATGCTAACCGTGCTCAAACAATGTATTCTGGATTTGTTTAAAAATCTGCTCTTTTTTACTCCTAAAAGAAAAGTATTGATTGAGTTTACGCGCCCAGGGATAGACTTCCCCGTATCAGCCGATCGGCAAACTCTCAATAGCTACATGAATCAGAAGTTGAATCATCGTGGGGAAGAACCATTATCCCTCGTTCCTCGCTACTTTTTTAGCAATACCCTGCCTCAACCCCAGGAAAAAACCACCATTAAAATTCCTGAGGACCATATTGATGATGGCATAAAATCCATTGTTTTTAAGGAAGTTGCCAAACGAACCAACAGGGATATCAGCGAAATTTCCTTGGAAATGAGTCTGGCTGAGGATCTGGGGTTGGATTCGTTGGATCGGGCCGAATTTTTGGGCTTTCTGGATGAACAGTTTCACCAATCCGATGTTGAAGTAACTGAGATTACCTCTGTGTATTCCCTGATCAAATTAGCTCAGGGAAAAGTCAAAACCGATGTGGCACACCCCGTAAGCACGCCCAAGGAATGGACTGCACCGCGACCGGCTGTGCTAACTGCCAATGGCAAAACTCTACAGGAATGTTTTCTAAACGCCTGTGATCGGTATCAGAATGCACCGGCAGTAGGTGATGAGATTTCCGGGGTCTTAAGCTACCAAAGACTAAAAATTGGCGCACTGGCTCTATCAAGCGTGATCCGTGAATTACCTGGAGACCGAATTGGACTGCTGATGCCCGCTTCTGCCGGAGCAGATGTCTTAATTTTTGCCACTCTTCTGGCTGGTAAAATTCCCGTAATGATCAACTGGACTTTGGGCTCAAAAAATCTTGATTCTGTGCGAGAAGTATCCGGCATAGAGTCTGTTCTGACCTCCAGACGGTTTTTAGATCGAGCAGGGGACATCGATTTAGGCAGCATTGAACCCCTGTTATTGTATTTGGAGGATCTACGCTCAGAACGCATTAATCTGGTCGTCAAACTAAAGGCCGCCTGGGATTCCAAAAAATCAGCATCAACTCTGATGAAAGAGCTGAACCTAGATACCATTGAACCTGTTGATCCCGCTGTCATTCTGTTTACAAGTGGTTCGGAAAGTGTGCCTAAGGGAGTACCCCTTTCCCATTTTAATGTTCTCAAGAATATTATCCATGCCCTAGAAACACTTAAAGTTCAGGATACGGATGTCTTTTACGGATTTTTGCCCCCATTTCACTCCTTTGGATTTACAGTAACCTCCATATTGCCTGTCATCAGTGGGATTCGATGTGCCTACTATCCAAATCCTACCGATTCGCGCCGTCTGGCTGCTGGGGTCGAAAAATGGCAGATCTCCCTCATGTGTGGAACCCCATCCTTTCTTAGAGGTATCTTAAAAGCCGTTGCATCGGGACAAGGAAAATCCCTGCGCTACCTTCTGGCTGGTGCTGAAAAGGCCGATGACGAACTCTTTTCACTAGTGGAAAATCTGCAAACTGGGGCTCGCCTGCTGGAAGGCTATGGCATCACAGAATGCTCGCCCATCATCACGGTCAATCATGAAGACAAACCAAGAGCCGGTGTAGGATATCCACTAAAAAGCACCGAACTATTGATCGTGGATATAGACAGCCTTACCCCTGTGGCCCAAGGAGAAAGAGGGCTGATTCTGGTTTCTGGGGACAGTGTATTTTCTGGCTACCTAGATGCATCCAAAAACCCCTTTGTAACCGTGGGTGAACAGTCCTACTACAACACGGGCGACCTGGGCTACCTCAGCCCTGATGGAGCCTTGTTTTTAGCCGGACGACTAAAACGCTTTGTCAAAGTTGCAGGAGAAATGATTAGCCTTCCTGCCATGGAAGATGCCCTTTTGGAGTTTTTTCCGGCTACGGAAGACGGACCATCTTTTGCCGTAGAGGCTTTAGAAAAAGATGGGGAACGGCCAATCATTGCCCTATTTGTGCTCAAACCAGAGGAACTGGAAACCGTAAACTCCAATCTACGGGCCAAAGGTTTTAGTGCCGTAGGCCGAATCAATCAGATTAAAGTTTTACCAAAAATTCCTCTGCTTGGTACTGGAAAGACTGACTATCGAAGCCTAAAGGCAATTCTTACAGAAGCATGACAGAACAAACAAAAGTTTTTGGTAGCCTTGTAATCTCACTTGTGATGATTCTCTCTGGCCTCGGAATGCTGATGCTCTCCTTTGATTCGGAAGTTTCGGAAATAGTGGAAATTGCAGAAAATCCTGTAGAAGTGCCAGAGACCTTCACGGTGACAGAAATAGAGCCAATGCCGACTTCCCTACAGGAACCTATACAAATGTTGCAGTCCGGCTTTATTCAGGAGGCCCGCCAAATACTTAGGCAATGCCACGAAGAACACCCTGACTGCGCACTGTGGCTTGGAATTAGCTATTTTCCTAGGCCCCACGGTTACGGAGAAAGTTTTTTAGAGGCTCAACCGTTTCTGGAAGATGCCTGGAATCGAGGCAATGTAACTGCCGGATATTATCTTGGTGTGGCCTATTTTGAGGCTCTTGGGGTTCCCAAAGACGAAAAAAAGGCCATAGAATATATGCGATTACCAGCCGATGAAGGCAATGCCATTGCATCCTTGTACCTTGGACACATCTTAATGTATGGCTCTAACAAAAATGGAGAATATGCGGAGGCCATTCAATATCTTGATGCCGCCACCAACGCTGGCGATTTTCGAGCCCATTACTGGTTAGGTATTGCTTATGAATATGGCAAAGGAACAAATAGGGACTGGGAAAAAGCTTTAGCAGAATATGAAAAAGCCTGTATACCTGGCTTTGCCATCTCCTGCTCTCGTTACAGTCAACTGGCCTACACTCTGCTTCCCTCAAAAACCGACCCCCTTGAGATTGAGGAGTTGAATGCCAAAAATCTAACCTACATGCACAAGGCTAAATTTTTAAATGACCCAGATGGTATAGTATTAGTCGCTCTCAGGGAATTGGACTATGCCGATCAGGATTTTTCCCCAGCCGAGGCTGTAAAGGATTTGTTGCAGGTTTGTGAGTCCCATAAAGGCTGTTATTGCCGAGATGCGGCCATGATTTTGGAAACTGGATTCTTAATACCTCAGGACAGAATCAAAGCCCAGACTTACTTTGAAGAATATGGCAATCATGAATGTGGAGCAGACTCCGATATTCACAAACTAAAACCGGAACGGGATCGCTTGTTTGACTCCAAAGATTTTACAGAAATCCATACACGAGCTTTGCAAAACAACAAAATTGCCATGTCCGAAATCGCAGCCTACCTTAGAATCCGCTCCAAGCAGGATCCCCTACTGCATCGTTGGATCCATCGCTGGTCGCTCTTGTCGAGTCAGCAGGACTAAATGGGTTGATAAAGCGGCATCTTAATCCAAAGATGCTATCAAAGGTCGGAAATACCGTCGTGTCGAAGTGCGTATGGACCAGTGGCTGTTAAATCGATTTTTTGTGGAGATACTCCAAAGCCCGAATTTGCATTTCAGAAACAAAAAATTGTTATCCATTACGAACATGGAATCTCGTGAGATTGACAGTCCAGATCAAAGACGGTGTTGTTCAATTTTTGATCCCATATCTTAACCTAAACTGCGTAAGGAGAGCCAAGGATCTATCAACCTCCTCTTGATGATGCAGATAGGTATGGTGGACTGAACAAAGGGTGGTTAAATTCCCAACTGTGTTTTTACCCCCATCTTTGACGGGCTTTATGTGATGAATGTGTAAATATCTTCGTTGTTTACATCGTTTTCCGTTCTTTTCAAAACAGCATCGACCCTTATCTCTAAAATGAA
>DITF01000143.1 GCA_002422125.1 bacterium UBP17_UBA6191 | reverse complement strand
ACCTGTGACCAACAGATTCGGAATCACTGTTTTAAAAATTTCTCTAGTTTCAATACTGGATACATATCCAAAGGGAGAGAGCACAAAATAGCGAAAGGTTGTTGATTGGGTGGCAACAACGCTTAAGGGAGCAGGTGCATTTGCAGAACTAAGTGTTGGTGTGCTGCCATCCGATGTGTAATACACTCTGGAATTAGGAATTGTACTATTAACTTCAAGTTGGGCTGAGTTTGTGAAGTAGTTGCCAGTTTGCGGTAACAGACCACTAACGGAACTAATAATTTCAGGTATGTTAGTTTTAACATAGTGATAGCTAAAAGTTCCCCCTCTTCGGCCATCCTGCATTTCCACAAAAATCTGATAGGTTGTGCTAGCAGTTATTGAGGCCGAAAAATTCGTCACCTTAATCAAAGACTGGGTGCTCCGTAGAGATTTTGGGTTGGCAACCCCTTCCAAAATGACTAGGGTAGCTCCGGTCACATTTTCACTCAGGGAGAAGGACAGATCCAAGGATGTCAGAAATGCCATCGAACCCACAGATGCCAGTGGGGAAGGAATCCCAGTGGGTACTGCATCGGGTGCAATGGCTGCGCCAACCGCAGTTGCATTAAAAACTTTGGTCCCCTTGCGTAACAAATCACCGGAATCATCAAAATAACTCAGATCAATCCTGCGATTGGTTCCAAACGGCACAGGAATACTAGCTGAGGTCTCAAAACCAGAAAACTGGAATGATTGGGTAGAAAAATCAGCCCCAGAGAGACTAACCACAATCGACTGTAAACGAGCCGAAGCATACCCTAGCGGCAAGATCCCGGCTGTGTTCTCAATCTGATTTACAACCAATCTCAGCCCAGAGGTGCTTTCGCCTCTGTAATTAAGCTTTTCAAAAATTTCACTTAAGTTCCACCCACCAGAAATTGGGTCCAATGCCAACCAGTCTGATTCCATCCAAGTTCCATCACTGAGTTGCATTCTGGCCCGTATGCGATCTACCAATTCCCCTTTTAAGATTTCACGATAAACATGTGCACTGGATCGGGGAGAGTTCAGTAAAACTTCACTGGAATCACTTGTTACACCTGAATAAGCAGTTTGCCAGTACAGTCTTTGAATGTTAGAACCCAGTCCAGCCTGAGCCTCCAATTGAACCGCCGGCTTGCTGCCCTCTGCTCTACTTAAACTGATAAAGCGCGAAGAGCGGGCTTGATTGGGAGTTGCCTCAAGCTCCACTGTATCAGAGGCGCTATCCAGCTCGATTTTAGTGCCTGCGACTCCACGAATCAATACAGGCTGAAAGGGCTTTACAATCCCACCTGTGATATCAATCCATCGGTTGGATTGATTGTCAAATATCATCATTTCCTGAACCCTCTGAGAAACAGGATTGCCGAGAGGATCAGAAATTTTCAAATCATTAAAAGCGAAGGAATTTGGGTTGCCAAAACCAAATAAAATCCAGCCATCATTCAAAAATTTAAGGTTCTGCCTAGTCCTGACCTCTTCCGACTCACAGCTACCGGTTGTCTTAATGATGTAGCCCTGCCCGCGCCGCAGATGAGTCAGCGGACGAGACTGTAAGCTATGGGCCCGGTTGTTAATTTTCTTTAAAGCCAGATGGTCCCAGTGATGTAACCAGCCTTTGGCGTCCATAGCATACAGAGTATAGCCATCAGCCAGATCAGAGTATTTTTGTGTTTCCTGAACCACAGTCTGATTTGCGGAAGCATTACTTACACAGACCTGATAGCCATTCGCCATCAAATGACCGACTACATACAAATACAAACATACATAAATACAACTTCTGAAGAGTTTCATGCTCATCTCCGCAAACAATAATCCAGTTCAAGCTATCGACATTACCATTAGTACACGGATTGAACCAAGTAGTTTTCTTTGTATCTATAAAATATCCCTCTGCGTTACAATGTGGCAAAATCAGATGCTGTTTCAAACTTGTGTAGGAGTTCTGATGCTAAAATCATCAATTATTCAATTCGATGTAGAGGAACCAACCGAATGGACCCTGGTTTCGGATGGTGTAATGGGCGGTGTTTCCTCAGGACAGATTGACTGTCAGGATTCGTTCATGACATTTTGTGGTCACTTGTCTCTCAAGAATCAGGGAGGATTTGTTATCGCAAGGCGAGACATATCTCCCTTGAGCTTTGCTGGATGGGAAGGATTCTGGCTCAAAGTCAGAGGTGATGGAAGGGTATATCATTTCAGTTGTGAAACATTTAGAAGCGTAGGTCGCTTTTCTTGGCAATGCGCCTTCCCGACCAAAGCCCGAACCTGGCTTGACATCTTTATTGGATTTTCTGAATTTCTCCCCATTCGCCGTGGATTTTCGCTGGAGAATGTGGAAGACTTTTCCCCTTCGGAAATCAAAAGCCTGGGTGTTCAGATTTCTGATCGTCAGGATGGTCCATTTCGACTTGATATTCAAGAGCTTGGTATCTTTCGCAGTTAAGGGCTTTACACTTGGATTTTTTTTCTTACAATACGATCGTGATTATCTGTTCTATAATAAAGGATTAAAAATATGTTGAATTCTATTAAGAGGATTACTGGTCTTGCCGTATGCGCAGCACTGTTATGTGGCCCCGTATCAGCCAACGATATGCAGAGAATGGCGATTTTTGAAGCCCTGTACTCCAGAGAAGAAGTTCAGGAACCCGCTGTAGAAGCTGAAGCGCCTGCGGCTGAAAATACTGATGTGCAGGATGGTAGCGCTACTTCCGAGCCAAAGGTAACTGTCAGGCAATTGATTGAACAAATTGCCAGTATGTCTGACTCGGAAAAGTTTGCTCAGGTCACGGCCTGGATTCAGTCGGGTAATCCACAGGCCAACACAATTGAAAACCTAGTGGGCGCATTGAGAATGCTACAGATGGAAACGACTTTGATAGACAAGGTTGTAGGTGTCTATGCCGGCAAACAAGGCGAAAAAATTACTGAAAACAGCTTAAATGTAGTGTTGTCCCTTTTGTCAGAAGACAGTTTTTCTAACCCATCTGCCTCTGAAAACTGGGCCGTTATGGCAATCTCCAACTATATTAATCACCGCTCAACACCCTATGCTGACTTTTACTCCATGATGAAATCCTTTGCAAAATCGGGTGGAAACCATGATTTACGAGATACTAAACTGATCCATGAGTATGTTGTGGCTCAAGGCAGTAAATTGGAGCTAAATCAGGTTAGCCGTTTAATTGATCTGATGGAAAACCGCAATCTGAAGGCTCAAGCCGCAGGTATGGTATTAAACTCATACATGCTCAGTAATGCTGGAGATTTGTTAAAGCCTGAATTTCGTGAGACTCTGGCCAAAATGCAATCCTATTGGCCATTGGGTGCTGGACTTTTAAAGCTTGACTCCTTAAATGCCGAGCAACAGTCTGTGCTTTTAGAAGTAGAGTGGAGCTTTTTCAGAAATATTTTTTACACCACCGGCACAGTGGTGAATACAATCAAAACTTCCTTGGCTCCCGAACAATGGCGAGCTGTCCGCGATCTGTTTGTGCAAAGGAACCAGCATCGCCTCAAAGCTTCTCAGGTAGATAAGTTAAACAACTCCTTCTAAGTTGAGCGGATATTAACGCAGCAGGGTGTCCCCTGTAAGGACACCCTTGGCTGCAATAATCTTTTTGGCAGCGGTTCCGAGTTCACTTTCCAGGCTCTTTAATGCTGTTCCGAATTCCTGTTGCACCTCAGGGACGCTTTCTATTAACCAGCGAAGACTGGCAAGTGTTCCAAGGGTATTGGTTTCAGATATCCAAGCCTCCACCATGGCTTTAGTTTCCCTAGGTGCGTATTTGTAACGAATTCTTAAAGCCGTGGAACGGATCCTGTTGTCTTTGGCCTCAGTAGTAGCCTTAACTATCTGAGGATACAGAATAATCCTGTAGCGAGCCTTTTGCATTAAAACATCATAGCCTTCCAAAAGATTGGCTCGAACCCTGTTGTCCTCATGTTCTTCATAAACATGCAACATCTTGACTAGGTCCAGATGCAACTCGTCCCGTAAAGCTATGGCTTCGGGAATCCTTTTGACTAGATTGGAGACCACAAAAGAATCGGTTTCCTTCTGCATCAAATCCTGAGCATTTTGAAAAATAAACTCCTCTCTTAGAGAGTCTTCGCGACGGGCCATGAGCCACCAAAGCTTCTGAGTTCGAGTCATTTTGAAAAAATCATGAATGGATATCGGATCAGTTACTCCCTCAGCGTCATCATAAGACAAGGCCGGACGAAACATTTTGATTTCCTGCTGCACCATCGACAAAATTCGTTCCGTGCCGCTTTTAATAACTCCTGAACCATGTTTAGACTGCTGTTCCAGCCATTGCATGATCGGAGCGGAGCGATGTAAAAAACGCAGATTCTGATTCAAAAGAACAAGTTTTTGATGATCCGATACTGACCTAGTTCTAATCTGAAATAAAATGCCATGCTCATCAAAGGTCTCAGACTTGCCTTGCCCTTTGCGCATTACATCGAGAAATTGAGCGCATAACCGTCCGAGAACCGTCTGTGGTTCCGTTTCTTTTACCTTAGCTAGAAAAGCCTCCATCTCTTTTGGCTCATATTCACGGGATTGAAAAATTCTAGTCAGAATTTTGGCTTTTTCTTCAGCGGTTTGTGCGGCTTCCAATATTTGTATCACAACTATAGATTGAATCACCGGGTTGTTCTACAGTCAAGGTTAGGATAGACTGCATTTCGATTTTTTTTTTGGGAAAGGACTCCTAATTATGAGTACCATCAATGATGTAAATATTTGTATTGCCACTCCTAACGGCTCTGGGAGTGCATCCGCTAACAATATACTTTTTAAGTCAATCTTTAAGATGGGAATCTCCTGCTCCAGCAAAAACATGTTCCCATCCAACATTCAAAGCATGCCGACTTGGTACGAAATTCGAGCATCTAGCGATGGCTTTGGAGCGCGAAAAGATGTGATTGATGTAATGGTGGTGTTTAATCCCGAAACCGGGGCTTCCGATGTTTATAAGCTTCGAGAAAATGGCCTGTTACTGTACGATACCGGAGCCTGTGAGCCCTCTTGGCTTGAGAGAGGCGACATTTTAAAAGTTGGATTTCCGGCAACAGAACTAAGCAAACAAATTCCTAATGCAAAAATCCGTTCCAAATTGCGAAATATGATTTATGTAGGTGTAATTGCCTCCCTGTTTGGGATAAGCAAAGAAGTACTAATTGCCGTGTTACGCGATACATTTGGAGACAAGCCCGAGGTGATAGAATCCAATCTAATGGCAATTGAACTGGGAAGCAACTGGGTTTTAGAAAACCAAATCACTCAGAATATTTGTCAATTGGTGGCGATTGACGGGGGCAATAAGGGAAAAATTCTCTCCGATGGCAACACCTGTTCTGCCCTTGGTGCCATTTATGGTGGAGTCAGTGTAGTGGCTTGGTACCCCATTACTCCATCGAGTTCATTAGCTGAGACATTGGAGAAGTATCTGCCCGAACTAAGAACAGATGAGAATGACAAACCAACCTATGCCATCATTCAAGCTGAAGATGAGATAGCTGCGGCTGGCATAGTCACAGGGGCAGGATGGGCTGGATCAAGGGCCATGACGGCTACTTCAGGACCGGGGTTATCCCTGATGAATGAAATGGTGGGTTTGGCTTATTTTACAGAAATACCCTCCAGCTATTTTATTGTACAGCGGGGTGGGCCTAGCACTGGTTTACCCACCAGAACCCAGCAATCAGACATCTTATCCATGTATTTTGCTTCCCATGGAGATACTCGACATGTGGTTCTACTGCCTTACGACCTGCAAACCAGTTTTGAGTTTGGGAAAATCTGCCTTGATTTAGCCGATCAGCTACAAACTCCGGTTTTTTTTGCATCCGATCTGGATCTGGGTATGAATATCAGACCATCAGATCCTTTGTATCTTAAAGATCCAGTCTTAAATCGCGGTAAGCTAGTGCATGAAAAAGATATCGAAGCCCAAGGCAATCAATTTCGACGGTACTTTGACTTGGATGGAGACGGGATTCCTCAAAGAACTATTCCGGGAAATCAGCACCCTAAAGCTGTTTATTTCTGTAGTGGGGCCGGTCACAATGCCGATGCCAAAAGATCAGAAGATCCTGGGGATTACAAAGAACTTCTGGACAGACTCAGGAAAAAAAATGATACAGCCCGACTATTAGTGCCGCAACCAGTTGTAGCACTCGAAAATCAGTCGCGACTTGGAATCATCAGCTTTGGTAGTTCGGTTGAGGCTGTGAGAGAAGCTCGCCACAGAATGGCTCTGGATGGGGTTTTGTCATCTCATTTGACTCTTACAGCCTTACCCCTGTCGCCAATCGTCAGAGACTTTGTTTTGAGGCACGAAATTACCCTGATTGTAGAACAGAACCGCGATGGACAAGTAGCGTCTATTTTACGGATGGACTGGCCCGATATCGCCACAAAAGTGGATTCGGTTTTAGTCTATGATGGTCTGCCCATTACAGCTGGCTCTGTTCATCGTCTGGCAATGGAAAAATTAGGAGGTAAACTGTTATGAGTGAGGCCAAAGAATTCTTAAACCGTCTCCACCTAGCGGAAAAGGACTACGGTGGTGCTCCTTCAACCATGTGCCAGGGCTGCGGGCACGATGCTATATCAGCCAGTATTCGCAGGGCCTTTTTTGACAGTTCCATTGATCCTAAACAGGTCATCAAACTCAGTGGAATTGGCTGTTCTTCCAAAACCCCTGCCTATTTTCTGGGAAAAGCCTTTGGGATTAATACGGTACATGGAAGAATGTCTGCCGTAGCCACTGGAGCTACAGTAGCCAATCATACCCTGTTACCAATTGGTGTATCTGGTGATGGGGACACCTCGGCTATCGGTTTAGGCAACTTCTGTCATATGATTCGCAGAAATCTCAATTTTACCTATATAATCGAAAACAATGGGGTCTATGGCTTAACCAAGGGTCAATTTTCGGCCACTGCCGATAAAGGAACTGCCTTAAAAAAAGGAAAAATTAACGACACAGAAGCCATTGATCTGTGTGAGTTGGCCATCACCATGGGAGCAACTTTTGTGGCCCGTTCCTTTTCTGGGGACAGAAAACAACTTGCTCCCCTGATTCAAGCTNNGCGATTCTGGATGTACTTAGTCCTTGTGTTACATTTAACAACCACGAGGGTTCTAAAAAAAGTCTGAAAAACATCAGGGCTCATCTTGATCCAGTGCACGACATTGATTTTATGCCAGGGGCTGAGTTGATTGAAGTCGACTACCATAAAGGCAGTGAGGCCGATGTTGTATTGCATGACGGGTCTGTTATTACCTTAAAAAAGCTGCATGAAAACTACGATCCCATGAACAAAATGGGAGCCATTCTTGAACTGAATCAGGCCAAAGCGGATGAAAAGTTTTTGACCGGTCTAATCTATTTTGACCCTAATCGACCGACTTTTTCTGAACATCTGGATTTGGGTAACACCCCACTTGCCTACCTTAATCAGGAACAATTAAGACCTTCGCTTAAGCATCTGGATTCCATTAACCAGAAACTATCCAAATGACAGCCGTGATTTAGCCAGATGAACCTTGTCTAACAAGCTATGTGGGTCAGTAAGCTTATAAACCAACCAGGTCAGGCTGTCTAAATCACGGATATCTTTAGCCGAATCAATTTTTTCTTCCAAGATGGCCTGCGTTTCCTTGGGCGCATATTTAATCCGAACCCCTAATGCAGTAGTTGAAACCCGGTTACTTGGGGAAAAACACGCCGTACAAAGTAGCGGGTAAAGCAAACCTCGATAGCGAAAGGAGTGTTGCATTAAAATATCCATGCCCTCAATCAGGTTGGCTTGAATTCTATGATCGCTATGTTTGAGAAATTTCGTCAGTTCCGTGACAAGTTCCATCTGCAAAATCGACTGTCTTGCGATCGACTCGGGAATTCGCTTTACCAAATTGGATAGCACAAACTCATCAAATTCCTGTTTGAGCAATTCGATTCCAAACACAATAAGAAACTTATCTTTATGCTCCAGATTTGGGCTATACATTAACCACCAGAGCTTCTCAAGTCTGCTTAAAACAAAAAAATCATCTACCTTCAAAGGCTCAGCGTAGCCACAAATACTCTCAAAATTTAAAGCAGTGGGATCTTCGGCTCGGCGAAGATTCATAAGCATTGTCACTTTACGCAAAGAATCCCTGAGATAAGGATTTTCATCCTGTTTGTGAAGATGCACCCAATCAAGCACAGTAGGCATGGAGTAAATTAAGGACAAGTGTTTCTGTAGCAGGCATATTTTGACGGAATCTGGGGCAAACGGTGATTGAAGCTGGGCTAGAACTGCTTCTTCGCTTAAGGCATTACAAGCACTTTTCCTTAGGTTGAATACGGCATCCCTACAGGCCTTACGCCAGATTGGGCAAACAGAAATAGCTGCCTCTTCTTCCAGAAATGCCATACACTCATCTAAGTCGATCTGACTTTGGGATAAAAGCTGACCCAATAGTTCCACCTTAGTCTCGGAACAGGTTTCGGCTCTGATTCGCAAATACATAGGTTTAGTCTAATCGGAAATAAATGGCCGGTCAAGATAGCATATGATTTTCATATCGTCTTTTTGACTATATCGTCTCTGATGGTTCGGACTAACCTATGAGCCTGTTTGGCAAGCGTATGTTATAATCTTAAAATGGCCACTACCATCACACCCAAGCGCAAAAATTTTAAAGAACTGGTTCCGTTTTTTGACCAGGTTAGCCACACAAATTTTCATAAAGATCTTATGAAAACAGTGATACAAAATCTGGCTCTTAAAAATAATATGTTAGGGCTGGAAATTGGCTCTGGTACTGGATGTCTGAGTTTTCAAATCTGTCAGAGTCACAAAATTATTATGCACTGCACAGACTCTTTACAGGAAATGTTGACCCAGGGGGAGATTTCTTATCCCCATCATCAGATTGTGCGCTCCCGTCTTGACATGGATACCATGATGCCACCTGTCAGAGAAAATTTTGATTTTGCGGTAGGTAGTCTGGTATTTCACCTGTTTGGCAACAAGCAAAAGTCACTGAAGTTTCTGCATTCTATTTTACGGCCTTCGGCCCAGATTCTCTTTTTGACACAGTCTCAGCTTCTGAACAGAGAAATGGCCGAAAAATGGGTTCAAACCATGCAGCTCAGCGATATCGAAAAAGAATTGGTGCTTGGTATGACTAACAGTGGTCTGCAAAATGGACTCCTGAGCAACTCCGAGATTAGTAGTTTGTTTGAAAACAGCGGATTTACTCAGATAAAAATCACTCCTGTAGGTTTTGAAAATAGTCTGATTCTGATTCATGCCCTGCGCTCCCCTGCATAATACTTATCAGGGCTGACAAGTATTTTTGAGCCTTAGATCACACTGTTTTGTGGCATAAAATGACTCCATGGAAACAAGGAGCAAAATGTCCAAAGTAGAAGTTATTCGACTCTTAAGTGTGGCCCCCGAAGGCTTAAACGCTCATCTCTGTGAAGTAGAGGTTCAAATTCAAAGGGGGCTACCCTGCTTTCACATCGTGGGACTCCCAGAGGCATCTGTTAGAGAAGCTAAGGAGAGAGTCCGATCGGCGATTCTGGCCTGTGGATTTCACTTCCCTTTAGGTCGAATCACCATAAATCTCTCTCCAGGAGATCTGAAAAAGGAAGGTTCCCATTACGATTTACCCATTGCCTTGGGGATTCTTCTGCACACCAAACAAATCCCGGCTACAAAAAATCTGAGTGAATCTATCATACTAGGTGAACTTGGCTTAAATGGTAACACCCGCCCGGCTAAATCCTGCTTTGCCAAAGTCATCTCCTTATTGGAATCAAGGTTTAAGCATTTTATAGTTCCCAAGGAAAATGAAAATTCACTGCTTCATCTCAGAGGTGGTTGGTACTACGGCTCAACAAGCCTCATAGATTTTAAAAATAGAAGCTGGGAAAATCACTTTATTGCTGGAATCAATTCTGAAAGCCCTAGGCAAGAGGAGGAACTTTATATACCCATTGAGCATCAGGAAGCAGCCATTGCAGCACTGGAGATCGCCGCTGCTGGAAATCACCCAATTTTACTGGTTGGGCCACCGGGATCGGGAAAAACATCCCTGGCCAGAAGCCTGCCCCAAATGCTACCTGAATTGAGCTACGAAGAAAAACTAAGTGTAACCAAAATTCATTCTCTTGGTGGTCAATTTCATCGGGAGGAACTTCTAAAAAGCCGGCCATTCAGATGCCCCCACCCTGGTGTAACAAGTGCGGCCTTTTGTGGGGGCGGGGTACACGCCAAACCCGGGGAGGTTTCTTTAGCTCATCACGGAGTACTATTCTTGGATGAGTTCTCAGAGTTTCAGCCCCTGGTTCTGGAAAACCTGAGAATCCCTATGGTTGAAGGAAAAATTCTTTTAAATCGCCAAAAATCCCAGCAGATCTGGCCTGCATCGTTTTTGCTGATTGCCGCCATGAATCCCTGTCACTGTGGATGGCTTGGAGACAGAGAAAAACCCTGCAAATGCAGTAACAACCAGCTAATCCGTTACCAACAAAAAATTTCTGGACCGCTACTGGATCGCTTTGATCTAAAAGTTGAAGTCAAGCGACCATCAAAGGCAATTTCTGCAACCTTTAGGGGAGTATCACTCAAAAAAATTCGCGAAAGAATTAAACAAGCCAGAGAAATTCAGAATGCCCGAGGCAAGGGTCTGAATA
This sequence comes from bacterium UBP17_UBA6191, assembly GCA_002422125.1. GTDB lineage: Bacteria > Muiribacteriota > UBA6191 > UBA6191 > UBA6191 > UBA6191. Next base: position 29,131 of record DITF01000143.1, on the reverse strand, counting down.
CATATCTGCAAGGCATAAAAGATATTGGTAATATCTGCTCAAAAGCTGAGGATTTATGGACTCGGGCAATTCAAAGTAGCCGCCTGTCTGTAAGAGGATCTCTTCAAGTACTAAAAGTAGCCAGAACCATAGCGGATCTAAATACAAAATGCAGAATTGATAGTGATGATGTAGCCCAGGCTATCTGGTATCAGTCTATTTCAAGGAGGGTTTTATGAAACTATGGCTATTTTTTCAAATTACTCTGGTAACTCTTCAGTCAAATCCGCTGGAATGGTTTTATCAGGCCCTGCATATTGGAGCCGGGATCTGTGAGCAGACCAAAATGCCTGTGGTCAAACCCTGGTTGGTAAAAGCTCGCTCAACTCTAATGCATCCCCAATTGACCAATGACCTGCTAAGTTCCGTCCAATCCGACAGAAACCATTCTGAATATTCCCCACTGGATTGCGAAATGCCCCAGATTCTGCAATTATTTGAAGGCACAATTCCCGGTAAAAACCAAAACACCAAAATACTGGCCGTGTCCTTGGCTCTAACCACATTAAAAAATCCGCAAAATGAGGCCTCTGCGCGACAAATCTTGGTGAGAACCTATGAAAATTTATGGTTCTCACTCATGCTACTTGAGCAGAGTTTTGTGGCGAACAGCCCAGAGTTTCAAAGCATGTAATACGGCTTCCGTATCACTTAAGTCAGGGAAAACACTCTTGGCACCTGCTTCCATCAGAATTCTGGTACTTGTGCTACCCGTACCTACCCCGATTCCATAGGCACCGTTCTTGACCGAAGCCTGCATATCCTGAAGGGTATCTCCCACATGAAAGGCTGGAATTGAAGGCTCATGCCCCGCACGACTCAGAGCAATCTGCAACAGTTTGTTTCTGCATGTGTCCTCACATCCAAAACCACCAAATTCAAAAACTGGAGGCAATCCCGCCGCCTTCAGTTTAGCGTGGGCAATCCCCTCAATGTTCCCGGTCACCAAACCTAACTGACAACCCAAGGCTAAAAGCCTTTGGATTAAAGCCTTAACTCCCGGAAGAACGAGAATTTTTTCAGAAGTTACATGCTCTTTATAAAAACTTGTCGAAACCTCGCAGAGCTTGGGAAATTCAGAAAATACCTCTGCTTCGCTCAACCCCTTGTCCCTCAATGCTTCCAGCACAATCTGTTTATCTACATACCCAGTAAAAGTTCGCCCCATCAATTGAGACTCAACCCCATAAGTGCTGCGAATCCCATGTTCTAATGCCAGATGATGGGTTTTGGTACCTACAACCAAAGTATGGTCAATATCTACAGTTACAAGCATTAGAATTCCTCACAAAGCAGGTGGTTTAATACTTCCTGCCTTAAACTGCCTACAAATCCATGCAGCCCACCCTCTATGACTCTAATCATGGCCTGAGGTATTAAAGACTGAAGCTCTTTTAGGGAATCTGGGGTAAATAATTCATCCCTTTCTCCCCCAAAAACATCGACAGGACAAACAATCTTACGCGCCATATTTCTGATATCGTGGGATATACAAGCATCAACACTGTATAAAAAGTCAGGCATTCTAGGCTTTTGAACCACAACCCTAACTTGGGGGTTAGACAAAGATTGACCAAATATCAAATGTAAGGCCCTATCCCAAAGTTCCTGATATTTTTCCCCAATTGCCAATTCCTTAAATTGCTGTAGCCGTAATCTGCCCGACTCGGACTGTCTGGCCGCGCAGGCAACTAATACCAGTTTTGGAACCAGCTCAGGGAAATACACGGCTAATTGCATAGCCACCATACCCCCCATCGACATCCCCACAACAGATACCACAGAGTGAGTGGCGTGAATGTCACGAATCTGGGATGCTACATCCGTGGCCATTTGTTCTAAACTGAATCCGGCTTTTAGGGGCTGCCTTCTACCGATTACCACAACCTGAAATTTTTTTGTCAATGGCTCAAACTGCCTCTTCAGTTGACGGCAGGCTGACTCAGCATCTAAAAAGGCATCTGTCAGCCCTGGAAGAACAATCAAAACCGGATTTTGGTCCCCAATCCAGCATACAGGTATTTTTTCCATGCCATCAAGATAAGGATAAAGTCAAATTCCTGCAAGGCAGGGTTGACATTTTAACTGGTTACCGATACATTTGCGCTTCTTATTTCTACTGCATTAAAGGATGGGTTATGGGCAGCGTCATCAAAAAGCGTCGCAAAAAAATTCGTAAACACAAACACAAGAAATTGTTAAAGAAGACCAGGCATAAACGCAAGAAGAAGTAATTAAATGGCTGGGGGGCCGCGAAATTGTGACCTCCAGTTGTTTAATAATTTTTGTGAATCTGATCTATCTATCAGCCCATTACCCTCCTCATTTTGAGAGTTTCCCAGTGGAACTTGCTAAAAATGGGGCTCGGGTTTGGGCTGTTACCGATTTGAGGCAGGAAGAGTTATCTTCTCGCCTAAGGCATCACATTCAGGGCCACATTCAGGTCGATTCCCTACACAACTACGGGGCAGTTTTAGATAAATGCCGCCGGCTGGCTCAAAGTGTTGGAGAAATTCATTTTGTGGAATCCAACCTTGAGTCTTGGCTCGACTTAGAGGCAATTCTTCGCGAAGACCTAGGGGTCCCTGGCCTTTGGCCACAACAATTGCAAAAATTTAAGCATAAAAGTCTGATGAAACAAGTCTTCACTCAGGCTGGAATTCCGGTTGCCTTGGGTATTAGGCCAAGTTGTACTGAGGATGTAATGTCTTTTGTGCAGCAGGTAGGATTTCCACTGATTCTGAAACCTGATGTCGGAGTAGGTGCTCAAAAAACTTACCGACTCAACTCACAGTTGGATTTAGACCCATTGGCGGAAAAAATTTCAGCTTCTGGTTCGTGGTCAACTTGTTTCCTTGAGCAGCATGTTTTGGGGACAGTGGAATCCTTTGATGGATTCTGTGACCATGGGGGTAATATTGTCTATTATACAACCCATACTCAAAGTGCTGGGGTGAGAGAGATCGTACATGACAAACTGGATTTTTACATTTATTCCATGATTTCTCACCCGCCCGATCTGATAGAGGCTGGATTTTCTACCATCAAAGCCTTTCAGGTGAAGGCCAAATTTTTCCATCTGGAATTTTTCCGAACTCCAGACAATCGCTTGGTTGGACTCGAGATCAATCTGCGCCCTCCAGGTGGCCGCATGCTGGATATGATGAATTATGGAGCAGAAATAGACTGTTACCGAGCCTGGGCCTCCACCCTTCTGAATAATCGATTCCCCTATGCTTATGAACAAAAATGGCATTGTATGCACATCTCCAGACGGGAAAATTTTCGCTATCGCCACCAGATGACAGAGGCCTTAAACAAGTTTCAGGACCTCATCCTGACCCACGGTGAACTGGATCCGGCCTCAGCCATGGCCATGGGTAAAGAATATGTACTGGCCCGCTCTAAAAATCTCAAAGATCTCTTCTCTTTGCAGCAGTTCCTGCAGGCCAGATTCTAAGATTACTGACACCCTTTAAAGGTAATGGTTGCACCTTCCGCTTCAAAGCTCTGAATTTGTAAACCAGCACCCTCTACCAGAAGTTTAACCAAATCATCACAAGGCACCATTTCATCGGATAACATGTCTTTTAGGCTGATTTCTGGCATTAATATCCCCAGCACTGGCAACAATCCGTCGGCCAGAAAATATTCGGTGATTTTGACCTTACCCTGGGTCAGATTAAACTCGGGTTTAAAAATTCTAAGAAAGTACAATAGGGCATTAAGAGCGGATTTAATTTGCGCGTCTGTTGCCATGCCTGAAGCAGACTGATTGGCATTTTCTTCAAGTTTTTGCCTTAGTGTTTCTACACTGCCGGGGGTTCCGGGAACAGGGAGACCCTCAGAACCCAAAAGCGCGTTCACCTGCTCATACAAAAATTCGTCGTAGGGCTGGCCTTTGGACTCAATATACTCCTTGACATCCACGCACTGTTCTCCAAGGATTGGGACATCCTTACAGCCTTTAAATTGGGGTCGTCCGCGAATTTTTTTCAAATACTGCTTTTCTGACTCAATCGGTACTGAGCCATCCATGCGATGCAAAACCTCATAAATCTCAGCCAACAAAATCTTGGCCCCTTCGCCTTCCCCAAAAGTGGACATAAAACGAGCAGACATTTCAGTGCCGCCAGCCTTTAAAACATCCTCAAGCCCACGATTGGTTTCCGCGGCCTTAAACTGCGATGGAATCAGAGAATCAATGACTTCAGGAGTTACCTTTTTGCTGGAAGAATCTGCACTTACTGCCAATTCCTGAGCCAAGGTCTGATTAGCCATGGTCTTAAACCAGTTGGTGTATTGATGTTTGGTTATCAACATCCTTGAGATTCTTTCCAAAAAAAACACAGAGGCCGCAACTTCAGCCGTGGCCGTGAAGTTCGGAATATCCTTACTTAAATTGTCATGAAACATACGCGCCTTGTTAAGCTTACTCTTAATGGCAGCCACCGATGCCGGATTTTTGATACTACCTGGGATCTCAAACCATCGGGATAAAGTGCTATCCTCTAAACAATATCTAAGCCAAACCTTGTCAATCCCGTGAATACGGCCCAGATAAATCTCTGTCTTTCCATCAGAATACTTCATTTTGGTGGCATAACCACCATAAAGCATACCCATCTGTTTGTCTTTTTCCCCATACATCCCCTGCCCAAGCACAAAATAAACATCCACATCTGCAAAGGGTTTAATCGCCAAACTGACGGTTTCTGGAATAAAATCACCGTGTTTTTCACCCAGATTCATGGTTTTGGGGCCTGGGGAAAACTCTTGGGATCCAAGAGACTGATTCACAGTTTCAAAAAATGCCCCTCGTGCCAATTCCCGGGCATGAGTACCCCAATTCAGTCGCATCTCCAAAGTAGAACTGCCCCCGATAATATTGGCATAGACAATCAGGAATAAAAAACAGATCACCATGCCAACGGCGATCACAAATACTAAAATACCCCTTCTACTATGGGACTGAAAGGGATGTGAGTACCTGAATAGGTGCATCAATTACCTTGGACCTTCCCACGGGTGTAAGGGACAAAAACAGTACACTATGCCTGTCATTTAGGTAGAAAAAACGACCCATGGCCGGCTCTGGTTTCACCCAAGCCTTGTCAGGATTGGGTTGGGCATTAATATGAAACATCCAGTCGCCCCTGCGTATCCTTTCCGGTTTTTTATCCCCTGTAAGTCGTTTTTTCCAAAGATTTTTCAAAGGATCTACCAGATAAACCCATACATGCCCATCGGCCTTTTGCACAGCAAGGTAATCAGTTGCTTTATCATTTTTGTTTGGAGCCAGAATAGCCATCGCATCAGCCATCTCGGCTTCCAGCCTTTGGGTCGTGCTTTTAATGTCCTGCCAGCAATATACTTCACCAAGCTGCGGTCCAATGCGTGAAAATGCCCAGGAAAAAAATGCATAAAATCCACCAAAAATAATAATAAAAATTGCCGACCCAAACATGATCTCAATAAGGGTATAGGCCTTTTTGGAATTCATTTGATTGGCAAACTTCTTTCAAGGGCAAATCCTTGCCAGATTGCGCGATTCAGGGAATTCCTATTCTGTAAAGAACGAAAGGAAATTGTGATTTCAGAATGCAGAGCCAGACCCTGATCTGCTGAGCCTTCAGAATCAATTTCACAGCCAAGTTCATATCCATTTAATGCTTCTTTAAGACCCCAGTATGATTCTAGTTCAAACCGCTCCTGAGCAAACACAGAAAAACTGCTGGTTAGGCTCTGGTTGTCAAGCAAGGGAGCTGAACTTTCCGAGGTTACTGGAACTTTCAAAAACAGGTTAGAGTTGACTTGATTTAAAGCAATCTGGGCTATCTGCCGGGAATAGTATCTCTGTTTGGCATGGGCATGTTTGCGCACAGCCTCGGACACCATCATTAAACTAGTGCCAGCGGTTGAGAGAATCATCATACCCACAAAAATCTCAACAAAGGAAAACCCCAACCGATTATGTGCCATGTGCTAAGCATACCATGCCCTGCTTTGGTACATGAACAGGCAAACGAGTAAACTTTTTAAAAGCCTGCTTCTTTCATCAAGACCCTTACTGCAGCCACAGAATTTGTGGGCCTGTCTGTCTTAAGAGTCTGAAGAAACAGTGTAAAGGAAGGAATTTCCAGACCTCCTCGAATCAGGGCAAAACGGGGCTCCACTGGATTTTCTGAGGCCGAATCCCGCTCACAAAGAATTAGTGCATAAGTACACAATAGAAGAATTGTATCCGAGTTTAAGGAATTCACCCGATTCACCAACTCTGGCATAAAGGATTGTATTGCATCCTTTGCCGCCCCAATCGCAGACTCTATATTGCTCTCACGACAAGCCTGCAACAAACCTTGCAACTGTTCCGCACTTAAATCTTCAACCCCCAAAGAAGTTTCCACCAAAGAATACAAAAAGGCAGCCCGTTTGGAGTAAAGATTTCCAAATCGTAAAACCTCTGACTTTGACCCCATTCTTAGCCAATCTGGATGGACCGATTTCTGAAAATCGGCAATCCGGGCTTTCCATAGACCTTCCCGAGCAAAGGTTGCTAATCCTGAACCTTCAAAGAGTAGGTGAATAGAATCTGACATTACAAAATCAGCACCCATTGCCCGGGCGCCTTTGATGGCCTGTGGACTGCCAATACCCCCACAAATCCCTAGCTTCACGGCCGGCTTTTGTTCAGAAACTTTTGCCTGTATCCAAGGAAAAACTGACAATATATCCCTTAATTCACCTGTGCTATCAACCAGAATATGTGTGGCCACAGGCATAGTCAAAGCATGAAGGGCCTCAGCCTCGCTAAGTAGGCCTCGAGCCGTTAGAAGCTCCAACATTTGAGGGGATGGGGGCGAGGCAAAGGCAATGGCGGCATCGGGAAGACTTACTCTGACAAAAAGTTTTTTGGATTCTGGGTTACGGTAGCGATACAGCAAAATTTCTGGAGTGACCGAAGTAAAGCCTCTTAACAGTAGATTGGGACAGAATTCAGATAATGCCTCAAACCTTTGCAACCACTCCGATGGGCTTAGGCTATCCTGAAACAAAACCTCCACCCCATAATTGCGCGAGGGAATTTCTAAGGAAAGGTTCTGAAGTATTTGAATAAAATTACTGGTATCAACCCGCTTTAGACCAGCAAATGCCAATATATTTGCCGAGGCCAAATCCTTTCTCCATTGCAGGCTAGGAACCACCGAAACCGGCAAACCAACAGCATGAAAAAAGTCATCTGGCTGAGGACGGTTGACTGGTACTTGGGAAACTTCAGGAAGTGCTGCTGGTGTAGGTCTTAACTCTTCTTGACTTTTAGGTAATGGATTGTGGATATCTTCTAGGGAACGAATAGCATCCATGATTTTAGAGGTCACTTGAATCCAAGTGGTGGGTGACTCTGCTTTGGCTTTAAATTCAGGAAACTCCAATGGTTTCCCAATTACAATTTTCAGTTTTTTTCCAAAACCGGGAAGCTGGTCATAATTGATCTGGTAAACTGGCAGAACCGGAACCTGATGTAATGCCTGAATCCATCCGGCCCCAGCCTTAAACTGCTTGGATAGTCTCCCGTTCTTGGAGCGGGTACCTTCTGGATAAATCAGACAAGCAATTTTAACCTTTTCTTCCTGATACAGACGATTTAAATCCTGCATGGCATGTTGCTCAAGGCCCTTTTTCCGATTCACTGCCAAAACCCCAGCACTAACAGTTAAGTAACGAATCAAAGGTGAGCCCAGTCTCTCAATTGCACCAAGACCACACAGATAATATTCACGGGAAAAAAAAGAAGTGGCCTTAAAGCCAACTTCAAAGGCCGACCAGATATCCCAACTACTGGTATGATTGGCGCACAAAAGAAAAGAACGACCCTGTAATGCCTCAAGATTTTCCAGCCCCACAAATTCGGTACGATTTAACACCCGGGTATAAAACCAGAATACCGGTGCCAAAAGTACTCTCTGTAAAATCCAGGACCATAAAAAACGAACGGAATCATTTTTGAGATTTGGATACTCCTCAGGGATTCCCGAGCTTTCATCCTTACTCTTGGGAAGATTCTCAGTCATGCCAACATCCTGGGCAAACCAAATGAAACTTTCTCCTCAATCGCCACATGTTCTTTGACTTCAGATACCCCTAGTTCCTGCAAGCGTTTTACACATCTCTCCACTAAATCCTCAGGGGTGGATGCTCCGGCCGTCATACCTATGGTTTGGGCTTCTTTCACCCAACTACTCTCAATCTGAGACTCATCCTGAATCAGATAGGCTGGTACCCCATTTCTGGCCGCCACTTCTCTTAAACGATTGCTATTGGAGCTATTGTTGGCACCAACTACCAATACAAGATCTACGGAATCCCCAATCTGGCGAATGGCCATTTGTCGGTTGGTTGTGGCGTAACAGATATCAGACTTACCCGGGGTTTGAATCTGAGGAAATCTTTGCATCAGAATGTTCATAATTTCCTGAGTGTCATCCACACTAAGAGTGGTTTGAGTCAGCACAGCAACCTTGGTCGGGTCTGAAACAGTAACCGTTTGCGCATCCTCTGGGGTTTCAATGATCGTCGTCCTGTCCCTAGCCACTCCCTGAGTGCCAATGGCCTCCACATGGTTTTTATGCCCAATCAGAAGAATCTGCATATCATCTTTGGCATAGCGCAGGGCCTCTTTGTGCACTTTGGTCACAAGAGGGCAGGTAGCATCAGTGACCTCAAGTCCCATGGAGCTTGCAACATCAAAGGTATCAGGCGGCACCCCGTGGGCCGAAAAAATTACCTTGCTTCCCGGTGGAATTTCATGGAGTTCTTCCACAAAAATAGCACCTTTGGCTCGCAGTCTGTCTACCACATGCCGATTGTGAACAATTTCGTGTTTCACATAAATCGGCGTTCCCCACAACTCCAAAGCTCTCTCCACAATTTCTATCGCTCTGGTCACCCCGGCACAAAAGCCTCTAGGGCTTGCCAAAAGCAGTGTTTTGCCCATGAATCCCCCTCAATATGAAGCTGTAATAATAGCCCAGTGAAGACCAGAAAACAATCGTATCCCATGAGAACAAAAATTACGGTGGAAATTGAAATATGTTTGGGATATATTGTGGCGTTTAGCTCAAACTGTCAAGGAGTAACATGAAAAAGATCGTATTTTCGCTGGCTGTCAGCGCAGTCCTCTTGCAACCAATTCAAGCAAGCACATTTTCTGATGTACCTAGAAACCACTGGGCATATCAAGCCATTGAGCATGTTAGTGCTAGTGGCATCATCAAAGGTTATGCCGAAAAATTCCATGGGGAAGAAAAAGTCAGCCGCTACGAAATGGCGACTATTGTTTCTCGCCTCCTTGAGTCTGTTTCCAAAAACAAGTTGAAGCTGACTCCTGATGTCAACTCAACCATGCAAAGGCTTGTAGACGAATTCTCAAACGAATTAGCTTTTCTTGGAGCTCGCGTAGACTCCCTCGAAGCCAAATCTGCCGAGCATGAGACTCGCATTGAGAAACTTGAGACAACCGGCAGTACCACCAACAAGATTGGCAATGTGAATGTCAGTGGTAGCATCGGCATCCGCCATCAGTCTCTGTTTAATGATGGGGTTTCTGATAACGCTGAATCCGATCTGCAATTTCAGACCTTCTTAAATCTGTCCGGCAAAGTAAACGATAGAACTAAGTGGGGATTCCAATTACGCACTGGCGTAGATGATTATCCTTCTATTTCTTGGAGAAATGTCGGAAGTAATGACGACAGGGGAAATAATTTTTCCGGCTTTGGCATGGGCACTGATGATTTTGTGATCGATCGTTTGTTTATCGACCATAAAATCAATGATGATTTTAGAGTGATTCTGGGTAAAGGTGAAAACCTGTTTCGCAGTACCGAACTGGTATTTGACAATGATTTCTCCCCTACTGGCTTCACACAGGAATACAAAATCAATAAGGATTGGACGGTTCGAGCTGGTCAGTTCTATTTGAAGGAAGGCAATTCTCCGACTGGGGCTAAAGCCTCTAAAGAAGACAGCATGATGTTTGCTCATCAGGTTGAGTACAACAAGAAAAATAAATGGTCTGGTGATTGGACGGTTAAAGCTTCTAATTTTAACTTCACTGGGGAGCAGTTTTTGCATCCTGGTCAGGGAGTCACAGCTAGTCGCTTTGTGGGACTTAACAGCCGGACCACCAATTTTGCAGCCCCCTATTATGGGAACTATTACAACCAGATCATCAATGGAGCTAATCCAACTTTTCCTGGTGTAACTACTAACACCGTAAACGCTACAAACGCTGCGAGACAAAATCGATTGTTGTCTGACTTCAATCTAGCCAACCTGTTTGTTCATTATCACAATGACAATAAGGGTAGAACCCCATGGGGAGCAAAACTTGATTATGTAGTCAACAATTCCGCCTGGAACAGCGAAGACACTGGCTACTGGTTTGAGGTGTATCAGGGTGAATTGAAGAAAAAAGGCGATGTAAAATACGGTTATTCTTATAGAAGAGTAGAAACCGATGCAACCATTGCCTGGTTGAATGCTGATGAACTCGGCACCAATATCAAAGGTCATTCTGTATTTTACATGACCAAGCTGGCTGACACCGTGACATGGTTTACAACATTTTTCCTGTTTGAACCAGAAAACAGCTTTGGGGTTGCTAATGTGGATCAACAAGGCCGTCTCAGAACTGGTCTGACACTAAGCTTCTAGTTTTAAGTTGAATTCCAGAAGGCTCCCTGAAAATTCAGGGGGCCTTTTTTGTTTCCTGGATTATCTCAAGTAGCTTGCTACCATCTTCAACTTCGCTAACCTGCTCCAAAACGCTGATTCTGGAATCTTTTATTTTCCATTTTGGTTTATCCTTAGCAGTCATACAAATCCAATCACAGTTAAGCTCAGTAGCCTGATCAAGTAATTTTTTTTGTTCCTGGATAGTCAGTCCCATGTGATCCCCAGGAGCAATAAAAGACACAACTTCAGCTCCCGCTTCTTCCAGATCTCTCTTAAATGATTGAGGCCAGGCAATAGAGGCAATTGCAATCACCCTCTTATTAGCCAGATGCTCTGTATTTTTCAGGCGGCTATGCATACAAAATACCCTCACATGAGGGTGAAGATACTGCTGGTAGGGCTGCAAAAATGTATCTGCTGTCCCTGATAACTGATAAAGAATTATAACTTTGGCCCGCTTTAATCCCCTAAGACCTTCCCGCAAGGGCCCTGCCGGGAAAATTTGTTGATTCCCAAAACCCCGTTGACAATGAATTACAACAATATCCAGATCGCGATCCAGTCGAAAATACTGATAGGCATCTTCAAAAATTAGAATTCGACTCTGATCAAGACTCTCAAACTCTTGGGCCAATAGCGCCCTTTGTTTACCTACAGCCACATCCAGTTCGGGAAATCTTTCCAAAACCATTTCCAATTCATCACCAAAAAATCCATCGCGGTCCCATTTCCCATTTAATCTGCGAGCCAAAGAACCAGAAAAGTTGGCCTTATAACCACGAGTTATCAAAACAGGCTTGAATCCAGCATTCTGCATCTGTTCCAAGAGCCACATAACCAAAGGTGTCTTTCCAGAACCTCCTACAGTAATGTTACCAATCGATATTACGGGGTTTTTTACACTGACATAGATTGTTGGCAGTCTTGTAACAGTTCTTTTCACCCAGGTAAGGCTCATGTACAATAAGCTAAAGGGATTGAGAAGTCTGGAAAATCTGGAAATCTTTTTTTGGTAAACATGGGTATTCCACAATTTTTCCAACCACTGAAACAAGTAATTCTCCTTCTGGTTCTGACGCAAAAACTTTTGGCATGTGACCCCATTCTGGAATCAATCCTGTTTTCGCAGGGCCGATTGGACAGAATGGATTCCGCTTTAAGAGATCTCTCCACCCATTTATCCGATATTGGCAGACAAGCCAGAGATAATATTCCTAACAATCGGAGTTTAGCCGAAGCCAAAGTTCTATGGCTACAGGTATATCAAAATTATTATCTTAGTCCTCCTGAATATTTTGCAAAGAGGCTTAAAGAATGGCAGGAATCCTTGGATAAAATTGCACACAAAATCAAAGAGCTTGCCAATTTGTTGCTGGATAAGCGATTTTCGGACACCCATGTATCCGTGCTTGAGCTGCAATCTTCATTAGTTGGCCTATACCGACCAATGGAGGAAAGAGGATTTTTTGAACGACAAAGAGCCATTGTGGCCCTGATTGGCCTGTTGCTCAAAGTTCGACAAGAGAACCTAGCTGAAAATCAGTACCAAATTGAATCAAACCTAAAAAAAATCCTGCCTCTACACCTTGAAGAAGCCAGAAACAAGTCCAGTAAGGTAGAATCAATTTTGAAAGAAGATTTGTTACAAATGATATTAACAATCCAATCAGAGGAAGATGAAAAAAATATTCAATCCCAACTGATGCAGATTCAGATTCGTGTATTTGAGGACGAACAATGAGGGCAAAACAAATTTTAGTCTTTGGAAGTCCCAAAGCTTCCTGTAAAAACTGCCGCAAACTCGAAGCCATGATTGATGAAATTGTTATGGGTCACGAGTCCCTGCTTGAGGTGAAAAAACTGACTCTGGACTCCGAAGAGGCCAAAAAGTATGGGGTACTTCTGACACCTTCGGTGGTAGTAGATTCTGAAATTATCGTTCTGGGGGACATTCCAGAGCAGGAGGTACTGGCTGATGAGCTTCTTCAATAAACCTGGAAGTAAACGCTGGAGCTTAGGTGCTAGAGCATTGAGCGAAAAGCTGGCCAAAGAGTTTTTGGCCGAACTGACAACTGCAAGTGAGGGCTTTATTGAGGAAGAAAAGCGTACTACCGTTGAAGAGGAAGATGTAAAAATTGCCCTGATTGATCTGGCCAAAAAACTGGGGGATCAGAGAATTCAGCTAACTTCAGGAAAGTTTACCCAAAAGGAACTAATTAGCTCAATTCGAGTTCTAAAGGATAGAATGGAAAAACGACATAAGGAGAAAGCATGAATCAAACAATCAAAGGACTCGGCTTAGGAATTTTTCTGGCATTAATACTCATGGCCTTGGTGCCCAAAGTCAGCCACGCCGAATGGTTTAATTCAAAAGCCCCTGAATCGGATTCCTCTAACTTAAGAGCTATCCGTTATCATCTTGAAGACATTTCTGGAAGCCTAAAAGAGATGGTGTCTATCCAAAGGCAAATGCTGGAAAAAAGCGATAAATAGCTTGGCGGTTGCTCATGTTCCGTGTTCATTACAAAAACATGAACTGATTCTAAGGCGGCCCACCGCCAAGATGGGCCGCAAAGCGATCAACTATTTGTTAGTTTTCTCAAAGTAGGCTTTGGAACCAACCGGATCGGCTTTCATGGTATCTTTGCCCTCTTCCCAATTGGCTGGGCAAACCTCTCCATGGGTTTCCACAAATTGAAATGCCTTAAGTACTCTTAAAGTTTCGTCCACACTGCGGCCCACTGGCAGATCATTGATTGTGGAATGACGAATCACACCTTTTGGATCAATCAAGAATAAACCCCTAAGAGCCATGCCTGCATCCAGAAGTACTCCGTAATCACGGGCTATGCTTTTATCCAGATCGGCAATCAGAGGATACTTGCATTCTCCAAGACCACCCTGCTTGCGAGGGGTATTAACCCAAGCCAGATGAGTGAACTGTGAATCCACCGATACACCAATTACCTGGGCATTCATAGCTTCAAACTCACTATGCCTGTCACTAAAGGCAATAATTTCAGTCGGACAAACAAAGGTAAAATCCAGAGGATAGAAAAATACGATCTTCCATTTACCTGCATAATCTTTTAGAGAAACAGATTTGATTTGTCCATTTACCACAGCCTGAGCTGTGAATTCTGGGGCTAATGAAGTCACTTGGGGCATATTCGCTCCTTTTAATATTGATGAAAATGAATCCTTGTAATGGGAGAAATATACTTCTGGATGCGCCAAAACTCAAGTTTGTAATATAATCATGCATTTTATGAGGAAAGGACAACAGGAATGAGAATCGTCAAGGATAAATATGTCAAGATTGGCCGGCATGAATTTCAGGCTGGAAACCGCTCTATTTGGAACAATGAACCTGAAGATATGTGGAACAACTGGATGTGGCAGCAAAGCAACCGCATCAAGACTCTGGCTGCGTTAGAACCAGTGGTTCATGTATCTGATATGGAGAGACAGGCCTTTGAGGCTTCCTCAGACATGTTTCATGTGGGCATCACCCCCTACTATGCTGGCTTGATGGACAAGGACGATCCCAATTGTCCTATCCGGCTCCAGTCTGTTCCGACCATGGGAGAACTAAAAATCCTGCCCGATGATCTGGAAGATCCTCTCAATGAGGAAGGTGATATGCCAACACCGGCCATAACACACAGATATCCTGACAGGGTTCTTTTTTATGTGACTCACAACTGCCCGGTGTATTGTCGTCACTGTACTCGCAAGCGCAAGGTCTCAGATCCTTCCACTTCAACTATGAACAAACAAATGGAAGATGCTTTTGCCTACATCGAATCTCATCCTGAAATCCGTGACATTGTAATTTCTGGTGGCGATCCCCTTTCACTTTCGGATAAAAAACTGGATCAAATTCTGGGCCGATTACGCTCCATCCCACATATTGAAATTTTTAGACTTGGAACCAGAAATCTGGTTACCCTGCCCCAAAGAGTCACAGACGATTTTGTGGAAATGTTAGAAAAGCACGCTCCCGTGTTTGTGAATACTCATTTCAATCATCCTAAGGAATGTACTTGGGAAGCATACGAGGCCTGCCGTAAACTAGCTGAAGCTGGTTGTGTGATTGGGAATCAGACCGTTTTGTTAAAGGGCGTAAATGATGACCCAATGGTGATGAAAGAGCTAATGCATAAGTTGTTGGCCATGAGAGTAAGACCATACTATATTTATCAGTGTGACCTGTCTCAGGGAATCTCACATTTTCGTACTTCCGTGGCGACCGGTATCAACATTATCGAACATCTGCGCGGCCATACCTCAGGTCTGGCCAACCCGACATTTGTGGTGGACGCCCCAGGAGGAGGAGGTAAAATTCCACTGTTACCCGAATATGTGGTCAAACATGAGGGCAGAACCTGGACTCTTCGAAATTACAAAGGTCAAGAGTACACCTATGTAGAACCTGAGCTATAAGCGGTTGAACCTGTGATAGCCAAAACTCTGATTCTGGTACCAAGTTCATTGGAACTTGAGGCCGTTTTAGCCAAAATGTCCGTAAGAATGAAGGTACAAAAAGGGCCATACACCGTTTTTATGTGTACTGGTCTTCGTGAATACCTCGTAATTGGTAGCGGAATCGGAGTGGCCTCGGCCAGTATGGCCACGGGCATTGCCTTGGCCTCATATGCAATTCATGACATTCTGGTTTTGGGCATCGGAGGCGTAATGGGCCCCTGGGAGCCCGCCGAGGTGTTTGAGGCCAATTCTGATACCTACCTTCGTCTTGGCAGTATAGAGAATGGGGAATACTCTCCATTAAGCTCAAGAATGGGGCTGGAACCTCATGGATATGCTAAAGCCATATCTTCAAAATTTGTGATGCAGCCCTGCCCTTTACTGATGGACTTAAAAAGAACCGTAGTGGCCTTTGGTACCTCGGACCAAATTAGCAGTAAAGAAGATTTACCCTTTTTGGAAAGGCATTATCCTGACCTTCGGGTAGAGAACATGGAGGGAGCAGCAATTACTCATGCGGCAAGCCTTTTTGACACCCCGGTGTATCAAATAAGAGTTGCATCAAATTCCGTGGGCAATCGCAATGTGCCACAATGGGAGATACCAAAAGCCCTGGATAAACTAAGCGAAATTGGTAGTTTGTTATGATTTTTCCCTGTCCTAGTGCCATTTCTCCCTGTCCCAACGACATCTACATCTTTAGCGGAATTCTTAGTGGTCATATCAAATGGCCTGAAATACTTCAGGGATTTACATTTCTTGACATTCAAGAACTGAATCAACATGCCATTTTGCAAAAGGCCGGACTTATCAAATTGTCCTTTGCCGCCATGTATGAGACCGAAAAAAACTACTCCCTCTTAGACTCTGGTGCGGCTATGGGCTTCGGTTGTGGCCCTTTAGTACTTGCAAGGCAAAATGAAACCATCAAGCCTGGTATGCGCATCGGGATTCCAGGCTGGCAGACGACGGCCTGGCTTTTGTTTCGCAGATATTTTTCCCATCTTATCCAACCCGATGTGGCAAATCAGGTTCAACAGATTGTTTTTCACGATCTGGAAAAGGCCCTGACAAATCATCAGATCGATCTGGCTTTGATTATCCACGAAACCAGATTTTCCTACGATCAGAAAAGACTAATGCAGGTGGCCGATCTGGGAGAACTATGGGAAAAAGAGACATCCTTACCTATTCCTCTTGGCGGAATCTGCCTTCATCAATCCATCAACCACCTAAAATCAACGGTGGAATCCTTGATTAGTGATTCTTTGCACTGGGCCGAAAATCATCAGGACGAAGCCGTTGCTCTTTGCCAAAAATATGCTCAGGAACTTGATCCTGAAGTGATTCAATCCCATATTAAATTGTATGTGAACTCATTCACGCATAGAATCGGGGGGGACGGTCAGCGGGCCTTGGCGCTTCTGAGAACTCACATCTAGCCCCAGCATTTTCTTCTCAAACTCCAGAGATTGGTGATCAATTTCAAAAATATTGTGTCCATCTTCTATCAACTGCTGCATTTCTTTAAAAAACTCTTGGCTAAAATAGTTATTTTTTACACTGACTTCAAATCCAAGCTTGGGTGGTAAGTCCAGAACACAACGAAAGGACTGCCGTGAGTAGGCCAGTGCGCCCCTAATCTTATGAGAATCTTTCTCCATTTCCTCAGCTAAGGGCCCTATGGTTGCGAATACCAGACTGTTGAACGAAATGGCGGTGGAAATAGTTTCAGGAATCTGACTCATGGGCGGATGTCCTAACCACTCCATTCCGGTAGCCGTCAATCGTCGCATACCTGTGGCTGAAGACTCCTGCTGTGAATGCTTTAAAGCCTCGGATGTCGGCTTATTATGATGCCAGGCACGCACCCATTCCAAAGCAGTCGGTAAACGCATACCTCGGCTCGTACAATAAGCCAAAGCGTCTTGATACAAAACTTTGACCGGAGATGTTTCAGAGTCATTGATTCTTCCAGAAACTCGTACCAAAGGTATTGCTTGGGTGTGACCACCATCCACAAAGACGCGGTAGTCCTTAAGCTTCACAGGCTCTATATCTATGGCAAAGGACTGGGTCAGCTTTAGTTCTCCCTGATGCATTAGCGCACCTTCAGGCATACTCAAATGACCATCGGTCACTGTCAGGCTATTGGCCAGTGAACGCCTGAGCTCCAATTCTTCCCTTAAAACAGCTTTTAAAAACTTTTCCTTTCTCTCTTGATCAAGGCGCATCTGCTCTTCCATCATACGACCAGCCGTAGCCTGTTTTTCCTCAAAAAGCTGTGTCTTTTCTGCCTCACTGACCACAGTCGGTCGTCTAGCAGGTCTGGCACACCTAAAACCTACGGTGGGAAGACTATTTTCAGAGGGATTTAGCAGGAAAAAGGCCCCTACCTGTACTTGATGTACTTCAGAGACATAACTACCTCCTGAAACCCTGCGCAGCGTCCCGTCCTGTTCTGAATCCATAAGCCATTCCGCTACATTACCGGCCAGATTATAAAATCCGTCTGAACTCTGCAACTCTGAAAAGGATTGTACCTCCAATGGCCCTTTTGGGGCCAAAACCCCAATACGAAATGGGGCAACTTTGGGCAGCTCATCCCCAAAGGCAAATCGGCGCTCCCACTCCCCAAAACTTGCCACCAGGAACTCTTTATAGGTAGGAAGCCTCTTGCCTTGCTGGTTGCAATAGTTTAAGGCATCAAACCAGTCAACTCCAGTGACCGGTAAAGTTCCATCCTTGTCTAAATCCCTGGGTAAAAACCAGGATGGTTTTAAGGCACTTGTTTTGGCCAGCGCGTGGTATTGAGCTTGGGTAATTTCATAGCGATCCATAAAAAAGGCATCCTGAATTATTTCACTACCCAAAAATTTAATCTTGCGATCAGTTATCAGAATTTCCTCTGATTCGGGAAAATCCGCCCCTAAAATTGAAACGATCAGGATAAAAAGCAGTCCGCGCATTTTATGAGTTTAAAGGATGATGTTGGCAATTTCCATTAAATCCGCTATTCTGCCCCGCATGCGCATAGAACATTTTCGTAGGTATCAGTTAAACAAACAAACTTCAGCCACTGTGGCAAAACGCCATCCTTGGATCTACAGTGGGCAAATGTCCACAGCAGTCGAAACTTTTCGTGATTCAGAAATGCTAAGGCTAGTGGATACAGATAATCAGACTGTAGGTTTCGGAATTTATTGTAAAGACGACAGAATTGCCATTCGGGTATTTCATTTTGGGGAACAGATTCGCAATCGTTTTTTCTTCAAACGATTAAGGGAGGTCGTGGAAAAACGACTGGAATTGATGCCTCAAACCGATGCCATCCGCCTGATTAATGGAGAAATTGATGGATTTCCAGGAGTCACGGTAGACCGCTACGGCTNNTCTGCCGTTGTCCTATATTATGCTTCAGGATTGTATCCATTGGCCAGAATGGTATCCATGTTATTGCCACATGCCGCATCGATGGCAGAAATCAAAAATATATTGGTCCGTCCTGCCACCAAAACCGGTCAGTTTATTGAGATTCCACCAAGAATCACCAGAGGTGTTGTTGAAAAAGAACTTGTGATAGAGGAGTTTGGTCTAAAATATTCGGTGGATGTTCGTGGGGGCCAGAAAGGTGGATTTTTTCTGGATTTGAGGGGAGCTAGACGCTACCTCTCAAAATTGAATCTTGAGGGTATGCGGGTATTAAATTTGTTCGCCTATACGGGAGCCTTTTCTTTACTTGCAGTACAAAGAGGAGCCAAAGAAGTTGTGTCTGTAGAACAGTCTCAATTGGCCTGTAAAACCTTTCAAAGAAATATTTCCTTAAATGGTCAGGACCAGGAAAAGCATAAACTGATTCAAGCTGATGTTTTTGACTGGATTGAGGCCCTGCCAGACCAGGAAAAATTTGATCTGATCATTTTAGATCCACCCAGTTTGGCCAGCAAAGACAGTCAGATCACAACAGCTCTGAATAAAATGGAAACCCTGCATCAGCATGCATTAAAACACCTTAATCCCCAATCCCAATGGATTTCATGCTCTTGTACCCGTCGTTTGGAAAGAGATGCACTGCTACAAAGCATTGGCAAAGCCTCAAAAACCTGTTTTGGCAAGGGTATGACAAAAATTGTGGAGGAAATCGCCGTAGAACCCGATCATGGTCTGGCCCCTAAAGGCTTTTCTGAGGGAAATTATTTGCAGGTGTTTGTATTCAGTAATGCTGGTTAGGCTGGCTAGACTGTTAGTACTACTACTGTACTTCCTCGGTTTCAACATCCGGCAAAGCTTCTGAATACCGAGAAATGGGAGCTTTAGAGAAGTTGGGGCTTCGGTTTTCAAAAGCCGCCATTCCCTCTTCAATTACATCGGAAACCTCGCCCAAATAGCGACGGGAATGGTGCACTAAATTTAAGCGTTTGACCGAAGCCTCTCGAGCTAACACCCCAGAAAGGTAGGCCGTGCTATGATGATGTCGTATGGCATAATCCAAGTCAACCTGACGAAAAAATGATTCAATAAACAACTCATCCACATTTCTAAAAAACGACACCAGCAAACGGTGATTGTTTCCACCACCTAAATGATCCATGGCAAATCCCATTGAATAACCCGGTTGTTCTTTAAGGGTATAAAACAGATCTTTTGCCTTAATGATTCCCGATGTGGTTTTGATGTCTCTTTCCATGTCTCCTTGAAGATAAGCATCTTTTAACTGGGCCACCCAAGGACCTGGAGCAAAGGGCAATTCATGGATTTTGACGGTATTTTTCTCAGCCATCCTGTAGGCAATAGAGGGAATCTTGTGATCAAGGATACAATGACTCACAGTCACTTGCTCGTTTTCAAACAAAACTTCATTATTTTGAACTTTGATCAGGGATTTTTTCCACTGCGGTGGACAGAGCCGATAAATCTCCACCGTTTCACTATCAACAATCTCCCTTACCTCAAAATAGGAGCGTTTTTTGCCAATGAGATTCCATGTGTAGGACTGAAATCTACCCTCCACATTAGAGGCAATTCCAAGTGGACCACAAATAATTACCGGATCTCTGGACCCAGCCCGATTGCGGATTACAAAATCAAAATTGGCAAAATGATCGATGTGCGTGTGGGTGACAAACAAAGCCTTTAACTTCATTACATCCCCAACCGTCAAAAGCGAGGCCATACCACAATCAAACATGTAGGAATATCCATGATTATCAGGACATGCCAACACGCAAATGTCTTCGTTGACTTTGCTTTTTACCGTTGCAGTGATCATTAAAATGTGAAATTCAGGCCAGCTTCGGCAACATAGTCCCGAGAATCTTCAGTTAAACCACGAGATACATTCCAGTACCATTTCCTATACTTGTTTAAAGTATATATGCGCCCGTAAGTTGCTTGGATGTCCTCGATCCTACTATTAAAGTCTTTACCCAAGGGCGGCAAAGGAGCTGGACCGGATGCTTCCTTATTATCGTTAGGCTCACCAAACAAGGAACTAATTCCATACCTCTGAGTTACCCTAGCGTTTAACTTATCTTCGTAAAACCAATCAAATTTGATACGATCTCCCTGATCGGTTTTGATAAATTTTCCATCCGAAGACAAAGACTCAAACAAATCTTTCTGCTGGTATTCAAAATGCAGTATTTGCTTCAAGTTGGCATTGCGCATTACCTCAGACCGTAACATCAGAGTATATTCGATTTTGCTAGGCAGTCTGGATTCAATAGGAAGACCAGCCTGTGCCCTCGAACTAAAGGTTTCGGCTGTATAATTGGCCGTTATCCCATACTGATATTGATGGCTTTTACCCTTTTTCAAGGTATTTTTGAAACCTAAACGAATACTATCCCCTGGATCTTTTTTGGAAAGTTGTTCCTCAAGTGTGGAATAGGCTCCCTGAACAGTGTAGCCAACCACATACTCAACATTACGATTAGGGTTATATATCTGATTGAGATTCAAATCAAAGCCAAAATTAAACCCAGCTCCCAAGGGAGCCTTGTCCAGACCCTGCCCCGTTTCATTCATGGCCTGATACACAGCATCTTCACCAGCACTGAGCTGTTCCTTACCCAATGGCATACCCAACTTAAAAACCCATTTGACTCCATACAAGCCTGGTTTTGCCTTACGGGTTTCCATGGTATGACTGATAGTGGCATCTTTAACACCAGCAAGAGTATTCACCCTTCCATTAGCAGAATTCAATCGGGCATAGGAATAGGGCAACTGGATAGACAGATTGTTCTTTTTGTTCAACTGATATTTATAGGTATTTTCCAATGAATATCTATCGATTTCGCGGTATACATTATCACGACCAAGATAAGACTTGTTTTCATAGGAAAATTTAAATTCGCGAGAACTCTTGTCTTTTTCCAGTGCACAAACCGGTTGGCCAATTTTGGCAAGTAACAAAACAATTAGAAGATATTTATTATTCAAGTCCGTCTCCCAGAGACAACTGCTATCAGGATCCAATCGAGGATTATACTTAAAGGACGACCATGAATCCACCAGTTATTTACACATTTTCGCATTGTGGCCTACTAATCCGGTCCAATCGGTAACATTTTATGGTCATTTGGTCCAAATCCGTCCCACTTAACCAGCTAAACTTATCCGACTTAAATAAGAATCCAGGACGAAATTTTATGCTTCGTTTCTGTCCTGACTCTTCATAATCAAAACTAAGATTTTTTTTGGCTCGAATTGCCTGATTAATAGGCGCCTGGGATAAATTCAGCCTCACATCCAAAAGAGCGCGTGCTGAACGGGCATAGGTTACAGCCGCATGTTTTTGCAGTGATTCCATTCCACCTGCCAAGGAAAAAAATTTCTCAAACAAGGCGATCAGGTAACGGGAATCATCTTCGGCCCGGTGAAAATCACGAACGGGCAAAGCAAAATGGTGGACCAGGGTCTCCAGTTTATGGTTCATAATGTTGGGAATCAGAGCCCGAGACATGGAAAGAGTGTCCCAGATGGGGTTTTCCGGCCAATCCATACCAGCCATGAACAACTCCGCCGCAATGAATTCCGTGTCAAACTGGGCATTGTGGGCAATCAAAATTGAGTCTTTCCCAATAAACTGCAAAAAATCTGGCAATACCTCTTTGGCCTCAGGCTTATCCAAGACATCAGTGTCATATATACGATGAACCTTACTGGCCCCTTCTGGAATTGGCATCCTGGGGTTGATCAACTGCTGGAATACTCCAGTCTCCTTAAAGCCCTTGCCATGCGGGTCGAATTGAAAGCGGATTGCCGCTATCTCTATAAGTCTGTCATAAAATGGTACCAAACCTGTTGATTCGATATCAAAAGCGATAAATGTTTGCATGTATGCTTTCTAGCATATTCATCCAAGTGGATCAACCTATGGGAGCAAGAGTCCGATACAGAATACATGAAGACTCAAATTGCCTGGTTGCTGCCCTGGATGTTTCTTAGCATATCCGAGGCTCAGATTCCTGAAAGCGTTCTCTTAAACCGTAGTTTTCTGATGTTTCGTAGTGGGAATCATAGTGAATTTTTGTCGCAATATTCGGAAAAATTTGGTCCTGGCGGCTTATTGGAAAGCTCCAAGTTAGATCCTTTGACCAATTTTGACCGACTGCGCAGTACCCAGGAAGAGAGTACCCGTTCCATGATGAGAAGCTATCTGCGTGAACTGACATCGGATGCATTTTATGTGGCGCCTCCGGCAACACATGCCGAAGCCGCGGAAGTGAAAAAATTTGCCGCAGTAATGCATTTTGAAGATGGTGGTAGCTCACATCATATGCTGGTTAGAATTTCTGATGACAACTACAGTCTTAAAGTCCTGAAACCGGTCGTAGAAGATGGAAAAGAAGTCTATTCTGGAATGGAGCATGAATCCTACGCCCTAGACGATTACATAGAACTCTCACGCCTTTCAAAAAACCGCCGCATTCAAATTGCCGTGCATGAGGTTGGTACATTAAATGCTCCTAAGCCCACATCCTACTATATCCCTGTAGAACCGTCTGAATTCACCATAGCAAAAAATGATTCCACTGCCAAATTCATGGATCCTTCGGATACTTCAGGATGGGATTTGGAATTATTGGATCCAGATCTGAGATCAAAACTAATGCTGGAGAAATTTTTGGGCAAACTTTCAGAATACCAGAATAAGGAACTTGCCCTGTTAGAGGAACGCAAGGCTTTGGTTAGAATGCGTCTTCCAAACCTAAATCTTGATCAGGCAAATACAGTCTCTCAAGTCAACTCATTGGTTCAGGGAGAGATCATTCGTAGGATGTTCGTACCTGATCCCAAACCTGAGAATTGTCCCGGTAGTTTTCAGAACAATACTTGCAGTCCCAATGGCACATTTTCCGACCAAACCTGGACACTGTACCGACAGACCTACAAAATGCTGGAAATCGGCGAATCCATATTTGATGGCAGATTATGAAGAAACTAATATTCCTATTCTCGTTCACCACAATTTTAACCTCATTTGAATTGGATTTAGGACCTACTGCAGGCTTAAAGCTGATTCTGAAGTCCGGTGAACTATTTGAGGCTGATTTGATTGGGCTTAAAGAAGATGGGTTGGCAGAGTTTCAGCAGGGAGACAAAACTTTTTTTTTACCTCTGAATTACTTCATGCCACAAGGCCAAAAGTACCTTCTATCCCTTAAGCCATACATTCCAGAGCAGAAAGAGCTACCTAAAGGCAATTATGGCTTAAACTTTAAAGAGATGAGCAATTTTGCCGATCTGCGTAAACTGCAGATAGAAACCCCTCAAACAGCCTTGGTTCTCATTGACCCAACAGACGAGTTTTATACCGTCTTTAATAACATGCTAAGTCGTTCTTCGGAACTGGCTGCAGATATTACATATTTTCCCAAATATAAATTTGGAAAAGATTCAGATTCTTCACAAATCGATGCCATCATGAAACAATATGCAGTTTCTCCTCCGGCCATGCTGATCGTAGGCAAGGACCGACCAATCCGGGGACATTCTTCGATTGCTTCCATAAACCAGGCCAAACTGGTAATTGAACCCTTAGTGAAGGAAGGGCGAGAGTCCATGGCCGCAACAATTCCTACGACTAAAGATTGACGAAACCATTTGTTTCCCTCAGAATTAAAACATGTCTGAAGAATCTGAATTTCACATCCGTATGACGGAACACAATTTTCCATTACCTAAAGTAGCTAGCGATAAACCAGTGCTTATAGACATGGCAATTTGTCTAACCGCCTGTAAGTGGGGTTCTGGTGATTGCGGACCGCAAATGCTGGAGCATCTGTTAATCACCTTGGCAGAATCCATGGAAAAACCCAAATACCTGATCCTGATGGATTCTGCGGTTTTTTTAGTGACCGATAATACTCTGCTTGAATGCAAAGAAGCGCTGGATAAACTGGATGAGGCGGGAGTAAAAATCCTTGTAAGTGAGGCATCGGCCCGGCATTACGGGCAAATTGCTTGCATCCGTCAAGGTGCTGTGGTAAAGTTCCAGGACATTGCGAAGCTTCTACTTTCTGTAGAGAGATTCGTGAGTCTTTGATATTTAAAGACTCTTAGCTCAGCTGGTTAGAGCGCTACGTTGACATCGTAGAGGTCAGCGGTTCGAGTCCGCTAGAGTCTATTTTTTAAACTCCACCCAGAACCAAAATTTGGCTTTTGGGTGGAGGATTTATATCAGAATGCAATGCAACTAAAACCCGTAAACCTCATCCAAAATTTCCTTGACCTTACGAAGCTGTCTGGTAGTTAAAGGCACATCTCTTGAGAATGTCCTTACAAACTCCTGAACCTGAGACAAAACAAGAACTGGAAACTTCTGATCCTTGAGTCTAAGTTCCGTGTCAGGGCTTGAAAACACAACCACTGGCTGAACGCGGACCCGAACTCCTCTGGAAGCCAATAGATTTTCAAAAATTCTACTGGTTCTTTCGATTTGCTGAATTGGAGATCGAAATTCCCTCTCATAGCTTTTTCCTGAACCAGAGGCTTTGATCTGCACCCAGCTTTCCTTACGGGCCAAAATTGTGCCCCGCATGTTCTTGGTTTCGATCAAAAGAACACCTTGGTGGGTCAAAAGCAGATGATCTATCTCATACCTTTGTTGATCAAGCTGGCCCTGGAGATTGTGATATACAGAAAACACATCTTCGAGATCTTCAAGTGCATCACTTACAGCTTTTTCTCCGGCATCACCAGACTTCTTTATTTTGCGTAATCTTCCCCATTCCAAAAATCGGTCGCGATACAGAAGATAAAGGATCGCAACAAATTGCAGGACCAGAATGAGATCCTTAATTGTAAAGACAAATGAGCTATTAACTTGTTCTTGCAAGTAATCCTATCCATTTCAGGGGGCACGGTCGGGAGTTAGACGAAGCTGAGAATTCTGGCAATAGGGGCAATGTCTGCACCCTGAATGGCAACAATATCCTCTTTTAAGAAGATAGTGCGCCGTAAACACCCAGTTTCCCTTCTCAATATAATAATCTAACCCTTCTATCAGTTTCATTTCACAGTGCAACCAGCTCTTCCAAAGCCCGTTCACTTAATTCCCACGAAGTTTTTTCCCGTGAATCCAAAAGCGAGATTCCTTGAGCCAATAACTCATCACGAATCTCATCTGCCATCGCAAAATTTTTCTCTGTTCGGCACTTGACCCTTTGTGCAACTTTTTCCAAAACCCAGTCATTCGTCAAAGACTTTAAAGTCAGATATCGACTGTGAATCTCGTGAAAAAATTCCTGTGGCGGTCTTATCCCAATTTCCAGAATTGGTAACACATCCTGCAATAGACATTCCATAGATAAAAGTTCTTCAGCATTCTGCTGATTGATTTTTTTATCCATAATTTCGTTTTGGGATTGCAGAACCGATTGAATTACCACCATGGCTTTAGGCAGATTGAAGTCATCATCCATTGCCTCACAGAAGGCTTGTAAATATTCAGGGTGTCTGGTCTCAGACCTGGACAAGTTGTTTCTGGTTATATAATCAATCACCCTTTGTCTGGTACGATAGATAGAATACAACCTACTTAAACCCAGAAAAAATCCCTGTGCACTAAAGTCAATATTGCTTTGGTAGTGATACTGGTAAATATTAAAGCGAATTAGCTCATATCCATAATCACGAACTGCATCTTCTATGGAAATAAAGTTATGTAACGACTTGGACATTTTCTGACGGTTCACCGTCAGAAGCCCATTGTGTACCCAGTAGCGAGCGTAGGTGCCCCCTGATTTCGCTTCTGACTGGGCAATTTCATTTTCATGATGCGGAAATACAAGATCACGGCCTCCACCGTGAATATCAAAAGAATCCCCCAGAATTTCGGAGGCCATGACAGAACACTCTATGTGCCAACCCGGCCTTCCTCGACCCCAAGGTGAATCCCAGGTCGCGCCGGGGGTTTCTTCAACCTTCCAAAGCGCAAAATCCACAGGATCTTCCTTCCCCTCTTCCACATCCTTGCGAACTCCACATCGGAGCTCGGAGATATTTTGCCGGGAAAGCTTTCCATAATCTTCTTTTAATCGGACCCTAAAATACACACTTCCATCTTGACCTGCATAGGCAAAACCCTTGGCCTGTAGATCTTGGATGTAAGATATAATTTGTGGAATATACTCCGAAACCCGAGGCTCAAAATCTGCGGGCCGTACCTTCAAAGAGAGCATATCCTTTCTGGAAGCCTCAATCATTTGATCGCTTAATTCCAGAGGAGAAATGCCTAGCTGTGAAGCCCTCAGAATAATTTTGTCATCTACATCCGTAAAATTACGCACATAGGTCACACGGTAACCCTTAAACCTCAGGTACCTGGCGAAAATGTCATACAGAATTGCCTGCATGGCATGACCAAGATGGCACTTGTCATATACCGTGACTCCACAGGCATACATTTTAATATGCTGCGGATCGGATGGAACAAATTCATCCTTGCATCCAGAGAGTGTATTGGTCAAACGCAAGCCCATATTCCAGTCTTGTCACAATTTAAGAAGACGACATTGTAAAGAAGGCTCGCACTCAAGTGCAAGCCTTAATTTCAGAAACTAATTCAAAGTAGAGTCTGTTTTAATATTCGTGAAGCTCTTCAACTACCTTGTAGCCGCGATCAAGAATTTGAGATTTGACATCGTACCATGCTATTTGCTCACAATTTGCATCGGAAAACGCCTGAAATCTCTCTCCCTTTGAAAAAACTTCAAAACCCACATTAAATCCGCCAACTGCCTCAATAACCCAGCATTTGACAGTGCAGACCTTACCCTCTTCATCTTTAACCTGTAATCTTCTAACAGCCATCAGAAATCCTTCATGGTAAAGGTTTAGGGCAGTGTAGCTGAAACCAGGCATCATTACCAAGTAAAATTTCCTCTGGTGTCAAAAAGCCTTAAGCAATGGGGCTGATATTAGGGTATGAGCAACATCCCACCTGCCCGTGTGTGGTGCACAACTGCTTATGGGCTCGCCATGGTATTCTGTGTGTAAAAACGCGCATCCCCTCAGAACAGTTGAGTTTGAACCCAGTTCTGCCAACAATAATTTTTCCCCTCTTTGACACTTGTGAGGCCATAGCCTGACAACTCCCCTACCCAAACTCTCAATCTCAACCCCGGCACCAGGAGTCCAAGAATTTATCGCTTCCTGATCGGCCTCAATCACAACATGGCATGACCCGGAAAAGTCCTCAACCTCTGCCTCGGAAGTGACTTCTACCCAGATCCCTCTTGAGTTCTGGGTCAGATACACCTTTGGTGCAACCTGCCTGTATCCAGGTAAAAATGGCCGAAGACTCTTACCAGAAGACTGCACTGCTACGCCGCTCAATTTATTTTGCGGTAACTGTAACAGCCACTGGTATCTAGCCTCCAGATACTGATTCCTAAATCTGGAATAGCGCAGCATCTGTACACCAAAATCACCCTGTATACTATCCATAAGCGGTTTTCTTGGTATCAAATCATAATGAAGTGATTCCGTGTCAGACACAACTCTGTGTACTCTGAAAGGGTGATTTTTTGAAATGACCTCGGAGAACGCTGTGTTTTTGTCATGGCTCATAAGAGTGGGCTCAGTATTGATCAAAAGTTGAAATGGGCCTGATCGTCGATTTAGCCTGCGGGCCAGGATATCTATCAATTCTGGCTGCATATTTTTTACATCTGCCAGGAGCAAATCCCCTTGATTCAACTCAGAAAACAAGTCCTCGGTCATAGAAATAATGTTCTGCCCCGAAACCACAAAGGCAATTTCCTCTAGTCCTTGTCAGAAATCATGATCCACGGCCTGCATCAGTTTTATGGCTATCCATGGATCAAGGGCGCGCAAATCTAAACAGATGCCCTGAATTCGTTCCCCATACCATTCCTTTTGTTTTTTCAGATATTGTCTTAAGCTTAACACATCATTTGCAGTAACTGTTTTAAGGCTGAGACGCATTCCAAGCAAAGAACGAATTTTCCATCTCCAGGACCAGAAGCTATCTTCCTTGGGCAAAAATTTTACAGCCCTAACTGGTTTGAGGTTATCAATTGTGATATCCCCAATCGGCTCGATAATACGGGAAAAACCAGCGTCCCTGAGTCGCAGCAATAGACCCGATTCCACCTTTTGCGTATCCAGAAACAAAGAATTTCCCCGATACAACCCAGGATTAGAATAGACAATAGTGCTCAGTAGTAAGACCAGCAAGGCTCGCATAAAAACCTCGTACAGAAACAGGCTCAAAGAAATTGAGCCGACCAGAGACTGAATCAACAGTTTCCGTCGGCCCAAAATGTTCAATTTGATATCAATTACTTAAATCAGGCGTAACCGATCTTTCTACCGGCGAACTCTCCGGCTGTGG